>NZ_JAAXOY010000453.1 GCF_012396155.1 Cellulomonas septica
GTGCGTCCCCGCGACGGGCCGTGACGCGACCGTCGTACCCGGCCCGCCGGACCGCGGCGAGCAGCGCGGAGTCGTCCGCGACGCTGCCGTCGTCGGACGGCCGCAGCTCGACGTGCGCGGTCTCGAGCGCGAGGTTCACGGTCGCCGACGCGCCCGGCACCTGGTTGAGGCGCCGCTCGACGCGCGCGACGCACGACGCGCACGTCATGCCCTCGACGTCGAGGTCGACGAGGGCGACGGGTGCGCCCGTCGTCGGGCGCTCGTCCGGGGTGCTCACAGCAGGGACCTCCGGGGGGTGACGGCGTAGCCGGCCTCGACGACGGCCTCGGAGACCGTGTCGTCGGCGAGCGGGGCGTCGGACGTGACGCGGACGGTGGACGACCCGCCGACCACGAGGTCGACGGCGACGTCGGTGACGCCGGGGAGGGCGGACAGCTCGGTGGTGACCGCGTGCACGCAGTGGCCGCAGGTCATGCCGTCGACGCCGAAGGTGGTGGTCTGGGACATGGGTCTCTCCTTGGTCGGGTGGGGGGAGCGGGGTCAGCTGCGGACGAGGCGGGCGATCGCGTCGGAGGCCTCGCGGACCTTCGCGGCGCCCTCCTCGGGGGACTTGCGGGCCGCGTCGACGACGCAGTGGCCGAGGTGGTCCTCGACCAGGCCGATGCTCACGGCCTGGAGCGCCTTGGTGACGGCGGAGATCTGGGTGAGGACGTCGATGCAGTAGACGTCCTCGTCGACCATGCGCGCGATGCCGCGGACCTGCCCCTCGATGCGGCGCAGCCGCTTGAGGTAGTCGTCCTTCGCGTCGGTGTAGCCGTGCACGGTGGCCTCCCCGGTCGTGGTCATACCCGTCCCAACACGGTACCCCCCGGGGGTATTCCGGATCAGCACGTGAGACGGGCTGGTCAAAACGTGGATGCTCTTCCCTACAATTGCGACCGACCTACTCAGGTTTATCGACCCGTCGTCGTGCCCCCGCACGACCCCCTCCTCGAGGAGTCCCATGAACGCCCGCACCACGCGTCGAGCACGGATCGGAACGGCGCTCGCGATCGCGGCTGTCTCCCTGCTGACGGCCGCGGGCTGTGCGTCCTCGGACGCCGCGGAGCCCGGTGCGTCCGGCACCTCCGACGCCGGTGCGGCCGCCGAGCCCACCACCATCGACCTCGTCGGCTTCGCCGTCATCAAGTCGGCCTACGACGCGCTCGGCGAGGCGTTCGCCGAGACCCCCGAGGGGGAGAACGTCACGATCGCCGCGTCCTACGGCGCGAGCGGTGCGCAGAGCCGCGCGGTCATCGCCGGCCAGCCGGCCGACGTCGTCGCGCTGTCGCTCACGCCCGACGTGCAGGCCATCGCCGACGAGGGTCTTGTCGCCGAGGACTGGGCGTCCGACGAGGACAAGGGGATCGTCTCGCACTCCGTGGTCGTCATCGCGGTCCGCGAGGGCAACCCGCTGGGCGTCGAGGGCTGGGACGACATCGTGAAGCCCGGCGTCGGGATCGTCACCGCGGACCCGGGCACGTCGGGCTCGGCAAAGTGGAACCTGCTCGGCGCCTACTCGCAGGCGCTCGGCGCGAACGACGACAAGGCCGCCGCCGAGTCGTACCTCGGCACGTTCGTCGACAACGTCGTGAGCTGGAACGACAGCGGCCGCACCGCGACCGAGGCGTTCGTCAACGGCACGGGCGACGTGCTCATCTCCTACGAGAACGAGGCGATCGCCGCGCGCGCGTCGGGCATCGCGCTCGACTACGTCGTGCCCGACACGACGTTCCTCATCGAGAACGCCGCGGCCGTGACCGTCGACGCCCCGCAGCAGGCCAAGGACTTCCTCGACTTCGTGCGGTCCGACGAGGGTCAGCTCATCCTCGGCAGCAAGGGCTTCCGTCCGGTCGGCGACGCGAAGGCCGCGACGGACGTCGAGGGCGCGAACGACCCCTCGAAGCCGTTCCCGGACGTCGAGATCGTCACGGTCGAGGACCTCGGTGGCTGGAAGACGGTCAACACCGAGCTCTTCGACAAGGAGAACGGTCTCGTCGCGCAGCTGCGCAAGTAACGGTCATGGCCCTCCTGACCAGGACCGAGGAGGTGACGCCCGCGCGGGTCGCGCGCGGGCGTCGCCCCGCCCCCGACGGCCGCTCCCGGCTCGGTCGTGGCTCGGCCGTCGGGCTCGGCGTCGGCGTGCTGTGGCTGAGCCTGCTCGTGCTGCTGCCGATCGCGGCGCTCGCGTCGACCGCCTTCGAGAACGGCTTCGGCGCGTTCTGGGACGCGGTCACCACGCCCGAGGCGGTCGCGACCATCCGCTTCACGGTCGGCGCCGCGCTGCTCGTGACTGCGGTCAACGCGGTCGTCGGGACGCTCGTCGCGTGGGTGCTCGTGCGCGACGACTTCTGGGGCAAGCGCGCCGTCGAGGTCGTCATCGACATCCCGTTCGCGCTCCCGACGATCGTCGCGGGCCTGGTCCTCATCTCGCTCTACGGCCCGCAGGGCCCGTTCGGCGTCAACCTCGTCGGCACGCAGGCGGGCGTCGTGCTGGCGCTGCTCTTCGTGACGCTGCCGTTCGTCGTGCGGTCGGTGCAGCCCGTGCTCCTGGACATGGAGCGCGACGTCGAGGAGGCCGCGGCGTCCCTCGGCGCGAGCGGCGCGACGACGTTCCGCCGCATCGTGCTCCCGACGATCGCGCCGGCCATCGTCTCCGGCGCCGCGCTCAGCTTCGCGCGGGCGCTCGGCGAGTTCGGGTCCGTCATCCTCATCTCGGCCAACCTCATCGGCAAGACCCAGGTGTCGTCGGCCTACATCCTCAAGCTCATCGAGTCGCAGGACCCGGTCGGCGCCGCGAGCGTCGCCGTGCTGCTGCTCGTCGTGGCGGTCGTCGTCCTGGTCCTGCTGGACGCCCTGCAGCGAAGGACGGCACGCCGTGGCTGAGCCGACGACCCTGACCGACCGCGACGCGACCGCCGGCGCCGCCCCGACCGCCGGTGCCGGGACCCGTCCCGCGACGGCCGCGTCCCGCCCG
>NZ_JAAXOY010000454.1 GCF_012396155.1 Cellulomonas septica
CGCCGCGGCGGCCGAGCGCGCCGACCTCGAGCGCTCGGCGGTCGCGGTCCGGCTGCGCCGGCGGGGCGTCGAGGTGGTCGACGCGCTGCCCGAGGACCTCGCCCCGCGCCTCGCGGACACCTACCTGGCGCTCAAGGCGGCCGGCCGGCTCTGACGACGGCCGGTCCGGCGTCGGTGCGCTTCGGTAGCGTCCCCGCATGGCCGAGCCACCTCTGATCGACCGTCGCGCCCTCAACCGTGCCCTGCTCGCGCGTCAGCACCTGCTCGAGCGGACGGACGCGTCGGCCGTGGACGTCGTCGGGCACCTGGTCGGCCTGCAGGCGCAGAACGCGTGGTCCCCGTACGTCGGCCTGTGGAGCCGGGTCGAGGGGTTCACGCACGCGGACCTGGGCGGCGCGCTGCTCGACCGGCGGCTCGCGCGGATCGCGGTCATGCGCGGCACGATCCACCTGGTCGACGCGGCGGACGCCCTGCTGCTGCCCGGCCTGGTCGCCCCGCTCTACGCACGCGACCTCGAGGTCAACACGCTGCACGCGGCGCCGCTGCGCACCGTCGACCTGGCCGAGGTCACGGCGCTCGCGCGCACGCTCGTCGAGGCGGAGCCGCGCGTCAGCACGGCCCTCGGGAAGACGCTCGCGGAGCGGTGGCCGCACGTCCCGCCCGCGGCGCTCGCGCACGCGGCGCGCGGCACGCTGCCGCTCGTGCAGGTCCCGCCGCGCGGCGTGTGGGGCCGGTCGGGTGCGACGACGTGGACGACGACGACCGCGTGGTTCGGTGCGGACGCCTCTGCGGCGGCCCCCGACCTGTCCGACCCCGACGTCCTGGCGGTCGAGCAGGAGCGCCTCGTCCTGCGGTACCTCGCCGCGTTCGGCCCGGCGAGCGTCGCGGACGCGCAGGCCTGGTCGGGGCTGACCGGCCTGGCCGCGGTGGTCGCACGTCTCGGCGACCGCGTGGTCCGGTTCACCGCCGAGCCGTCCCCCGGGAAGGTCCGCCCGCGTGAGGTGCTCGACCTGCCCGACGCGCCGCGCCCGCCGGCGGGGATCCCCGCGCCGGTGCGCTTCCTGCCCGACCTCGACAACGTCCTCCTGAGCCACGCGGACCGCACGCGCGTCGTGGCCGACGAGCACCGCCGCGCGCTGCAGAGTCCCAACGGCGTCGTGCCCGGCACGGTGCTCGTCGACGGCGTGGTGGCGGCGACCTGGCGCGTCGAACGCGTGCGGGTGGACGAGGCGGGTGCGCGACGGCGCCGGGAGCGCGCGACGCTCGTCGTCGAGCCGTTCGGCGACCTGACGGCGCGCGACCGACGGGACGTCGTGGCCGAGGCGGAGCGCTTCGTGACGTTCTACGCCGACGACGCCGTCGGGCACGACGTCGTCGTGCGCTGACGGACCTCGCGGCGCGTCAGCCGGCGAGCGGCACCGCGTAGCCCGCGCGGTCGGGGTCGAGGTCGCCCGTCGCCCCGGCCCGGACCGCACGGCCGCCGAGCACGAGCGTGTAGACCCAGAACGCGGCGAGCACGACCACGCCGACGACGATCTTGAGCCACCAGGCCATGCCCGAGCCCGTGACGAAGCCCTCGACCACACCGGACACGGCCAGGACCCCGACGAGGCCGAGCGCGACCGTGAACAGCGCGCGCCCCTCTTCCGCGAGCGCGCGCCCACGCGTGCGCGGCCCCGGGTCGATCAACGTCCAGAAGATCCGCAGCCCGGCGCCGCCCGCGACGAACACCGCCGTGAGCTCGAGCAGGCCGTGCGGCGCGATGAGCTGGAGGAACAGCGCGAGCTCGCCGTGCGCGGCCATCATCCCGCCGACCGCGCCGACGCTCACGGCGTTCTGGATCAGCAGCCAGACGGGGATGACGCCCGTGATGCCGGACGCGACGCACACCGCCGTGATCCACGCGTTGTTGGTCCACACCATCGCGGCGAACCCCGCGCCGGGGTCGTAGTACTCGGCGAACGCGTGGTCGACGTACTGCTGCCGCTCGGCGGGCGTGCCCATCGCCGCGAGCGCCTCGGGCTGCGTCGCGACCCACCACCCGGCGGCGACCGCGAGCGCCAGGAACCCGACCATGACGCCGACCGTCCACCAGCGGATCCGGTAGAGCGCCGCGGGCAGCGACTCCCCCACGAACACCGCGACGTCGCGCCAGCTCGGCTCGTGCGCGCCGACGATCGCGGAGCGGGCGCGCGCGACGACCTGCGAGAGCCGGCTCACGGCGTCGGGGTCGGGCGCGGCCGAACGGATGACGGACAGGTCGGTCGCGGCCGACTGGTACAGCCGGACGAGCTCGTCCGACTCGGCACCCGTGCGGCGCCGCTTGCGCGCGAGCGCGTCGAGGCGCTGCCACGACTCGTCGCGGGCCACCTGGAAGGCGTCGAGGTCCACGGCCCACAGCCTGCCATCTCCGGGGCCCGTCTCCGGTTAGTGTTCCCTCGGCGGAGGAGGGACATCGATGGTCGAGGACGAGATCCTCATCGGCGAGGGCGTGCTGCTCGACACCCGGGCGGCGTCGGCGCTCACGCGCCTCGTGGCGGCGCTCATCGACCTCGCGGTGCTCGCGGCCGCGCTCATCGTGATCGTGATCGTGCTGACGACGACGGCCCCGGCGGCGATGTCCGAGGAGGTCGCGCGGATCACGTCGATCCTCGCGCTCGTCACGGTCATGGTCGTCTACCCGACGACGATGGAGACGCTCAGCCGCGGCCGGTCGCTCGGCAAGCTCGCGCTGGGCATCCGGATCGTGCGCGACGACGGCGGACCGCTCGTGTTCCGGCAGGCGCTGATCCGTGCGCTCGTCGGTGTCATCGAGCTCTGGATGACGTTCGGCTCGGTCGCGTTCCTGTGCTCGCTCGTGCACCCCCGCAGCAAGCGGCTCGGTGACGTCCTGGCCGGCACGTACGCCGTCCGGGTGCGCGGCGGGGCGCGGCGGGCACCGGTCCAGATGCCGCCGTGGCTGGCCGGCTGGGCGCAGGGCGCCGACGTCGCGCGGCTCCCCGACGGGCTCGCGC
>NZ_JAAXOY010000455.1 GCF_012396155.1 Cellulomonas septica
CCCGCGCTAGCGTCGGCAGCCCGCCCGCTGGAGGATGCCGTGCACCGCAGCCGCGTCTCGACCCTGCTCGTCGACGTCCCGACCGACGAGGCCCCGCGCGCCGCCGCGTTCTGGTCGGCGGCCCTCGGCGTCGAGGCGCGTCCGGTCCCGGGCGAGGAGCAGTTCGTCAGCCTCCCCGGCGGCGTCCACGGGCTGGTCACGGCCGTGCAGGCCGTCGACGACGCGCCGCGCTACCACCTCGACATCGAGACGGACGACGTCGCCGCGGAGACCGCGCGGCTCCTCGCGCTCGGCGCCGTCGAGGTCGGCGGCTGGCTCGAGTGCCGGACGCTGCGCGTGCCCGGCGGGCAGCTCGTCTGCGTCATCCCGCTGCACAGCGACCCCGACGAGTTCGCCGCCCGGGCGCGCACCTGGGAGTGACGGGCCGGCGCTCGGCCCGTCGTCGGCCCAGCGAGCCGGCTCGACGGACGCGCATCCCGACCGGGTCAGGTCGACGACGAGGCCGGTCAGTTGAGCGACGCGTCCTCGGCAAACGTCGACACGATCGCGAGGTCGCCGCCCTGCCGCCGCAGCACACGCCGCCACAGCGTCGACGGGTCGGCGGTGACGGCGTCGTCGGGCTCCGCGGGCAGCACGTACCAGGATCCCTCCTCGAGCTCCCCCTCGAGCTGTCCGGCGCCCCAGCCGGAGTGGCCCGCGAACACGCGCACGCCCGTCACGAGGCCTGCGAGCGCCTCGGGGTCGGAGTCGAGGTCGACCAGGCTGAACGGCCCGACGAGCCGGTCGACGGTCGTCGGCAGGCGCGCGCCCGGCGGCGCGGTGACCACGCCGATCGCGCCGTCGAGCCCGACCGGTCCGCCCTGGAAGAGGGTCGCGGGCAGGCTCACGTGGTCCTGCCACGCGGGGAGCACGACGTCGACGTCGACCGGCACCGGCCGGTTGAGGACGACGCCGAACGCGCCCTCGTCGCCGTGGTCCAGGACCAGCACGACGGCGCGGTGGAAGTGGGGGTCGAGCAGCCGGTTCTTCGCGACCAGCAGCCGGCCGCTGAGCGCCGGGTCGTCCGTCACCGTCCCATCATCCGCGACGCCTGCCGGACCCGCAGCGGGCCGGACGAGGCCCGTGCCGGGTGACGTGCGCGGTCGCCCGCACGGCGACGGACGGCGTCAGGGACGGCGGTAGACGGAGACGTGCGACGTCGACGACTCGTCGAACGTCGCACCCTCCCAGTCCGCCCACCGCGACTCGAGCTCGAGCCCGGCGAGCCGCGCCATGAGGTCGAGCTCCGCGGGCCAGACGTACCGGTGCGGGCTGCGACCCAGGCGGACGCCCTCCTCGCCGCCGAACCGCACGTGGTGCGAGACGACGAGCTGCCGCACGACGTCCACGGTGTCGACGCCGACGTACCCGGGCTCGACGGCGAACACCGTCGCGTGCTGCCCGGGCGGGAGGATCCGCAGCTGCGGCACCCACAGCTCGACGACGAACCGGCCGCCCGGCTCGAGGTGCGCGGCCGCGTTGCGGAAGCACTCGACCTGCGCTTCCTGGTCGAGCAGGTTCGAGATCGTGTTGAAGACGAGGTAGACGAGCCGGAACTCGCCGTCGACGCGCGTCGTCGCCATGTCGCCGTGCACGACGGGCAGCGTCCGCTCGTCGACCTTCTCGCGCAGCCGGGCGATCATGGCCCGGGACAGCTCGAGGCCCGTGACCGGCACCCCGCGCCCGGCCAGCGGGATCGCGACGCGGCCCGTGCCGACGGCGAGCTCGAGCACGCGCCCGCCACCGGCTAGCGCGGCGAGACGGTCGACCGTCGGCCCGAGCACCTCGGGCGCGAACATCCCCTCGCCGGGCGTGTCGTAGCGGGCGGCGACGTCGGCGTCCCACAGCTCGTCCTGCGTCAGGTCGAAGATCGAGCGCTCCATGACGGCCAACCTCGCACGGCCCACCCGGCGCCGCGCACACCTTTCCCTGCCGCGATGCGGTATTCGGGCGGACCTCGGCGGACCGCGGTGGAAGGATCCGCCGGGTGACGAGCACGGACAGCACCCCCGACACCGCCCTCGGACCGGCCCCCGCGAAGACGGCGTCCGTGCGCGCGGGCCTCGACCGGACGCGCACCGCCTTCTCGTCGCTGCAGGACCGGCGCTACCGGTGGTGGTTCTCCGGTCAGGTGCTGTCGTCGTCGGGGCACGTCACGCAGGCCGCGGGACTGGCGTGGCTCGTGCTCGACCTCTCCGGCCGCGCGGTCGCCCTCGGGCTCGTCACGACGGCGGCGATGCTGCCGATCCTGGTGGGCGCCGCGCCCGCGGGCACCCTGGTCGACCGGTTCGACCGGCGCCGCCTGCTGCTCGTCACGCAGGTGCTGCTCCTGTCCCTCGGGGCGCTGCTCGCGGTGCTCACCGCGACGGGCCGCGTCACGGTGCCGGTCGTCCTCGCGATCGCCTTCACCTCCGGGCTGGTCGCGGCCGTCGACGGTCCGGCGCGACAGGTGTTCGTGCTCGACCTCGTCGGCCCCGAGCGGCTCGCGAGCGCCGTGAGCCTCTACGAGGTCGTCATGAACGCGGCGCGCGTCATCGGACCGTCCGTGGGCGGCGTGCTGCTGGCGCTGGTCGGTCCCGCCGCCTGCTTCGCGTTCAACGCGGCCACGTACCTGCTGCCGCTCGGCGTCCTGCTCGCCCTGCGCGGGCTGCGTGCCCGGACCGCGGTGCACACCGGTGAGCGACCCGCCACGGGGTTCCGTGCCGGCGTCGCGTACGCCTTCGGGCAGCCCGTGATCCGCGCGTGCGTGCTGCTGGCCGCGGCCAGCACGATGATCTTCAACCAGGGCGTCATGGTGCCGGTCCTGGCGACCGACGCGCTCGGCCTGCCGCCGCAGGGATTCGGTGCGCTGATGGCCGCGTTCGGGCTGGGGGCGCTGCCCGGTGCCATCGCGGCGGCGGGCGGTGGCGCCCCGACGGGGCGGCGGGTCGCCGTGCTGGCGTTCGCCACCGGGTTCGCGATCCTGCCCGTCGGG
>NZ_JAAXOY010000456.1 GCF_012396155.1 Cellulomonas septica
GGCGTAGCAGAAGATCGCGAACCGGTACCCGGTGAAGTGGTCGAGGCTGTACTCCATCGCCAGGTCGTCGCCGATCGGCGTCCACGCGGCACCGTCGAGCGAGTACGCGAACGAGGCGCGGTCGGCGCTGAGGTTCCCGGACGGGACCTCGGGCAGGACGATCTTGTCCTCGTCGAACGTCTTCGCGGAGCGCGTCGGCAGGGCACCGGGCTGGCCACCGCCGCGGACGGGCAGCGCCGAGGGTGCGGTCTCGTTCTCGCCCGTGTCGTCGGTGCGCTTGCGGCGCGGCAGGCCGAGGCCGGTCTGCCCGTCGGTGAGGGCCGCGAGGTCGACCTCACGGACGACCGGCGCGTCCTCGACGGCCGGGGCCGGCGCGGCGGGGAGCTGCGCGGCCTGCTGCGGAGCGGACGGCGCGCCGTAGAGCGCGGTCTCGGTCGCGGCGAACAGCGTCGACGGGAACCGGACGATGGTCTCGGTGCCGGTGCCCTGCGAGCTCTTGTGCAGCCGCACCTCGGCGCCGAGGCGCTGGGCGAGGCGGCCGACGACGAAGAGGCCGAGGCGCTGGGCGCCCAGGGCGTCGCTCGCGGAGACCGACACGATCTTCGAGTTCGCCGCGGCGAGCTCGGCCTCGGTCATGCCCAGGCCGTGGTCGAGGATGCGGACGTACACGTGCTGGCCGGACACACCGGTGGTGACCGTGACGGGCGTCTCCGGCTCGGAGAAGATCGTCGCGTTCTCGAGGAGCTCGGCGAGCATGTGCGCGGCGCCCAGGGCGTTGAAGCCCAGCATGTGCGGGTCGACCTGCAGGTCGAGCTCGACGCGGTCGTACTGCTCGATCTCGGAGGACGCGGTCCGGATCACGTCGGACAGCGGCATCGCGTCGCGCAGGCGTCGACCGGAGTCGATGCCGGCGAGCACGAGGAGCGACTCCGCGTTACGACGCATGCGGGTGGCCAGGTGGTCGAGCCGGAAGAGGTTCGCCAGGGTCGACGGGTCCTCCTCCGCACGCTCGAGCGAGTCGATGAACGACAGCTGGCGGTTGAGGAGCACCTGGTCGCGGCGGGCGACGTTGACGAACATCTCCGCGATCGACCCACGCAGGGCGGCCTGCTCCTGGGCGACCTGGACGGTCGTGGCGTTCACGGAGTTGAACGCGTCGGCGAGCTTGCCGACCTCGTCGCGCGAGTTGACCGGGATCGGCTGCAGGACGATCTCGGGGCCCTCACCGGGGACGGCCACCTGCTCGACGAGCTTCGGGAGCTGCTCGCGGACGTCGGCGGCGGCGGCGGTCAGGCGCCGCAGCGGCGTGACGATCGCACGGGCGATGACGAGGGCGAAGAACAGGGACAGCGCGGCGGCGGCGACGGCGAGCGCGATCGTGTAGACCGCACGCGTCTCGGACGCGGTCGCGGCGTCGTCGGCGATCTCGGACGCGCGCTTCAGGACGGCGTCGTTGACGCTGACGAGCGACGCGAGCTGCTGCTGGATGTCACCGGCGTACGCGGCGGGGTCGATGCGGTCGAAGCCCTGCGAGTTGCCCTGCTGCATCCACGTACGCATCGACGTGAAGGACGAGGAGGGGTCACGGGCGGGCATCGCGATGCCGTTCTCGCCGAGCCGCTCGACGGCGGCACGGGCACGGGCACGCGACACCTCGGTCGTCGTGACGAGGTTCTGGTAGACGCGGGCGCCGGCGGCCTGCGCCTGGCGGGCACGCAGCAGGCCCTGACCGGCGAGCATCTCGGTGACGAGGCCGTCGGCCGTCGCGGAGACGTCGCGGTACGCGGTGACGTACTGCGCGAGCGTGCGGTCGTCGAGGACGTTCGCGACCTGCTCGACGAGGTCGATCTGGCCCTTGATGATGGCCTCGTAGCTGTTCGCCGTCTGGTTCCGGTCGCCCTTGCCGTCGACGAGCGTGCGCACCTGCGGCAGCGCCGTGTTGTGCGCGAGCTGCACCTCCTGGAACTGCCGCACCACGGAGGGCGGGAACTCCTCGAGGTCGAGCTCTCGCGTGATCGGCCGGACCTTCGCCAGCATCGAGTCGGTCGCGGCGCGTGCGGCCGCGATCTCCTCGACCGGCGCGGAGTTCACCGACAGCACGCGCTCCGTCTGGATCGCGCTCGAGAGCGGGGCGTACGCCTGGAGCGCCGCCACGGCACCCTCGGCCGCCCGCACACGCTGCGCCTCGCGGATCGCGTCGTACGAGATGAACGCCCCAGCGCCGAACAGGACGAGCATGGGCACGGCAAGGACAGCCAAGATCTTGGCGCGGATGCCAAGCCGTCGCAGCATGTCGTTCCTTTCCTCCACCCGACACGGGTGTTGCCACCGGGGGGCGTGTCGGCCCTGCGTCCTGTCGGAACCCTCGAGGGGGTCCACCGCCACCATCGGCTCCTGGACGCCGGACCATTAGCCCGCGCCAGAGTTTGCCATGGACCTCACCCGATGGGATACGCCGGGACGGGACCAGGTGCGCACCCTGTCTGCCGCGTCCTGACGGGCCGCTAGGGTGCGCAGATGAGGGCTGTCGTGGTCACGGAGCCGGGTCCTGCGGACGTCCTGCGGGTGGCCGACGTGGACGAGCCCGTGCCGGGCCCCGCCGAGGTGCTCGTGCAGGTCAGCGCGGCGGGGGTCAACCGGGCGGACCTCCTCCAGCGCGAGGGCCGCTACCCCCCTCCGCCGGGTGCGCCGCCCTGGCCGGGCCTCGAGGTGTCGGGTGTCGTCGTGTCCGTCGGGGACGCCGTGGCGGGTCGCTGGCGGCCCGGCGACCGGGTCGCCGCGCTCCTGGCCGGCGGAGGTTACGCCGATCGGGTGACGGTCCACGCCGACCTGTGCCTGCCCGTGCCGGACTCCGTGCCCCTCGAGGACGCCGCCGCGCTGCCCGAGGCGGTCGCGACCGTGTGGTCGAACCTGCGTGCGGCGCACCTGTCGCCGGGCGAGACGCTCCTCGTGCACGGCGGGTCCGGCGGGGTCGGCTCGGTGGCCGTGCAGCTCGGCCGGGCGCTCGGCAC
>NZ_JAAXOY010000457.1 GCF_012396155.1 Cellulomonas septica
AGCGGCGCGGCCGACGACGGCGAGGTCGTCGGCCGGCGACGTGCGGATGCCCGCGAGCAGCCGCTCGAAGGCGTCACGGGTCCGGCGCTCGGCCGCCGGGTCCCGCAGCAGACGGTGCGCGTGGAAGTGCCCGAGCATCACGCCGTACAGGTCGTGCGCGAACTGCTCGGGCGACAGGTCGTCGCGGAACTGCCCCTCCTGGACGCCCGCGCGGTACATCTGGGTGATCGAGTCGACGAGGTCGCGATGGTCGCGCACGAGCTGGTCGCGCACCGGCCCCGGGTCGTCGTCGAACTCGGTGGCGGCGGACACGAACAGGCACCCCGCCGCGCTGGCCTGCGACGTCGCGAGCCAGTGCTCGAACAGCGCGCGCACCCGCGGCACGCCGCGTGTCGTCGCGAGCGCCGGCCGGACCACCTCGTCGACGAAGCTCTCCCGCGCCCTGGCCAGCACCGCGAGCTGCAGCGCCTCCTTGGAGCGGAAGTGCGCGAAGAGCCCGCTCTTCGACATCTCGGTCGCCGTCGCGAGCGAGCCGATCGTCAGCCCGGCGATGCCGAGGCGCCCGGCGATCTCGACCGCCCGGTCGACCACCGCCTGCCGCGTCGCGTCCCCCTTGCCCATGGCGCAGTTCTAGCACGATCGTGCGGAGGGCGGGAAGCCCCGCGCGTGCCTCGGCGCACGACGACCCGCCCGGTGAGGTCCGGGCGGGTCGCCGTCGTCCGTCACACCGTCAGCGCAGGTACACGTTCGGCTTCACGGGCAGCGTGAACGGCGAGCCCAGGAAGAAGCCGGGGTGCGGCGGCTGGTTGTACGCCGTGTTCTGCCACGCGATCGCCACGCGGTACTGCTGGTCGTGCAGCAGGGTCCACAGCCGGGTGTCCGTCGGGACCGGCGTCGCGTAGATCCGCAGCGCGCTGTCGTCCGACGTCGGCCAGATCACCTCCTCGCGCCAGTCGCCGAGGATGTCGCCGGACAGCGTCGGCGTCGCCTTCGTGCCGTTGTTGCTGTGCACGCCGGACCCGGTCAGCAGTCGCGTGTCGCCGCCCGTGCCGTACTTGTCGATGCGCGTCTGGTCGAGCAGCTCGCGCGTCGTGTCGCCGTCCCACCAGGCCAGGAAGTTCGCCGACGACGGCTTGCGCGCGACGCCGGCGCCCGACGTGCTGCGCAGCTGCGAGTCGGACGACGACCAGGACTCGGCACCCGCCGACCCGGCCCAGATGTCGCCCGAGACGCCGCGCCCGTTGTCCGACCCCGACGGGGTGCTCCACAGGATCTGGCCGGTGCGCGCGTCCGCCATCCACGCGTCGGGCTGGTTCGTCGACTCGGTGACCTTGTAGTACTCGAGACCGGGCCGGCTCGGGATCAGGTCGCCGACGTGACCGGCGTCGCCGTGCCCGGTCCGGTTGTTCCACAGGCCGGTGCCGTTGTCGTCGATCGCGGCGGCGCCGTAGAGGATCTCCTGACGGCCGTCGCCGTCGACGTCCGCGACGGACAGCGAGTGGTTGCCCTGGCCGGCGTACGTGCTGTTGCCCGACGCGTTCGAGTCGAACGTCCACCGCCGCGTGAGCGTGCCGTTCCGGTAGTCCCAGGCGACGACGACGGCCCGCGTGTAGTAGCCGCGCGCCATGATGATCGACGGCCGCACGCCGTCGAGGTACGCGGTGCCGGCGAGGAACCGGTCGACGCGGTTGCCGTACGAGTCGCCCCAGCTCGACACCGTCCCGCGCGGCGGCACGTAGTCGGTCGTGGCGGCGATCGCGCCCGTCTGGCCGTGGAAGACCGTGAAGTACTCGGGGCCGGACAGGACGTAGCCCGACGAGTTGCGGTGGTCGGCGCTCGCGTTGCCGATCACCTGGCCCGTGCCCGAGCGCGTGCCGTCGGCCGTCTTGACCGCGACCTCGGCCTTGCCGTCGCCGTCGTAGTCGTAGACCTGGAACTGCGTGTAGTGCGCGCCCGCGCGGATGTTGCGGCCGAGGTCGATGCGCCACAGGCGGCGCCCGTCGAGCTCGTAGGCGTCGAGGAACACGTTGCCCGTCACGCCCGACTGCGAGTTGTCCTTCGCGTTGGTCGGGTCCCACTTGAGGACGACCTCGAGCCGGCCGTCGCCGTCGAGGTCGCCGACCGAGCCGTCGTTCGCGACGTAGTCCGACCCCGGCTTGCTGATCGGCACGTCGAGGTAGCCGTTGGCGAACGTCAGCGACGTCTCGGAGGCGGCCTGCTCGGTGCCGTTCACGACGGCCCGGACGGTGTACGTCGCGCTCGACGACGCACCCGCGTCGAGGTAGCTCGTCGCGCCCGTGAGCGGTGACGCGTTCACCTTGGTGCCGCCGCGGTACAGGTTGAAGCCGGTGCTCGCGGGCTCGGTCCCGAGCAACCGCCACTGCACGAGGTTCCCCGAGCCGCTGCGCACGCTGATGAGCCCGCGGTCGAGGTCCTCGGCCTGCCACGCGCCCGACGGCGGCGGGGTGGTCGTCGTCGGTGTCGGCGTCGGCGTCGGAGTAGGTGTGCTGGTCGGGGTGCTCGTGGGCGTCGACGTCGGGGTGCTCGTCGGCGTCGTCGTCGGCGTGGTGCCACCCGTGCAGGTCGTGCCGTTGAGCGCGAACGACGCCGGCGCGGGGTTGGACGTGCCGTTCCACCCGCCGTTGAACCCGAACGACACGGTGCCGCCCGACCCGACCTTCGCGTTGTACCCGGCGTCGCGCACGGTCACGTCCGACCCGGACTGCGTCGCGGTGCCGTTCCAGGCCTGCGTGACCGTCTGGCCCGCGCCGAACGCCCACGTCAGCGTCCAGCCGTCCACGGCGTCGCCGAGGTTGTCGATCGTCACGTCGGCACCGAAGCCGGTGCTCCACTGGTTCGTCACGGTGTACGTCACGCGGCAGCCCACGGCCGCCTCGGCGCCCGCGGCGGCGACGAGGCCGCCCGTCGCCATCGTCGCGGCGGCGAGGAGTCCCGCGGCCGCCCGTCGTGCTGTCATGGCTTCCCCTTCGGTTCGCGCGCGGGCG
>NZ_JAAXOY010000458.1 GCF_012396155.1 Cellulomonas septica
CGCCGCGCACGAGCGCACCGGCCGGGTCGGCCTCCGCGTCCTCGACCAGGCGCGCGACGTCGTCGGGCGTCGCGAACCAGCGGCCCGCGTCGCCCAGCACCTCGCGGTTGAACGAGACGTCGTAGGCGACCGTCGGCGCGCCCGCGCCGATCGCGCGCAGCAGCGACGGGTTGGTGCCGCCGACGCTGTGGCCGTGCAGGTACGTGAGCGCGTGCGCGTAGAGCTGGTCGAGCAGGTCCTGGTCCCAGACACCCCCGAGGAACCGCACGCGGTCGTCGGCCGCGGCGTGCACGCGGCGCGTGTACTCGTCGGCGTACGGCGCGGACCCGACGACGACGAGCGGGAGCCGCGCGCCCGAGCGGCGGTAGCCCTCGACGACGAGCTCGACGTGGTTCTCCGGCTCGAACCGCGCCACCACGAGGTGGTAGCCACGGGGTTCGAGCCCGGCGTCGGCGAGCATGCCGGTGCCGAGGTCGTCGAGCAGCGGCGCGCCGTACGCGATCTGCTCGGTGCGCGCGCCGAACTCGGCCGTGTAGTAGTCCGCGATGCCCGCGGCGTCGGCGATGAGCGCGTCGGACCAGCGCACGGCGAGCGCCTCGGCGGCCCGGTAGTAGCGACGGCCCGCGCCGCCCCACTTGGCCCGGCGCCACTCGAGGCCGTCGACGTGCGTCGCGACGGGGATGCGCGCGGCGCGCAGCGCGGGCAGGAAGACGGCGTTCGCGGCGTTGAACACGACCACCGCGTCGTGCCGGTGCGCCACCTGGTGCCCGACCGACAGCGCGGTGTGGCTGAGCGTCTCGAGCGAGCGACGGCGCAGCGCGGGCAGGTGCACGAGGCGCATGCCGCGGTACGCGGGGACGCGGTCGGCGGGCTCGGGCGTGCGGCAGTAGACGAGCACGTCGTGCCCGCGCGCGGCGAGCCGGCCGCCGACCTCGTCGACCGCGGTCTCGAAGCCGCCGTAGCGCGCCGGGACGCCGCGCGTGCCGATGAGCGCGATGCGCAGCGGCCCGTCCTGCGAGCGCGTCATGTGGGTCCTTCCGTCGTCCCGCACGCGGGGGTGGGCCCGGTCCGTGGGGGGACGTCGAGCATCCCTCGCCGCGGGCGCGGCGGGTACCGCCGTCCGGGTCGTCCGTCTGTGTCCGTTCCGGCCGCGACCGGACCGGTGAGCTCGCCGCGGTGCGGGCGGCGCTGCGTCAGTACGCGCCGGCGCCGGTGACCACGGCGCGGAACGTCTTCCACAGGATCATGAGGTCCATCGTCACGGACCAGTTGTCCACGTAGCGCAGGTCGAGCCGGATCGACTCGTCCCACGGCAGGTCCGAGCGGCCGCTGACCTGCCACAGCCCGGTGATGCCGGGCTTGACGCGCAGGCGCTGGTGGACGGCGTCGTGGTAGCCGAGCACCTCCTCGCGCAGCGGCGGGCGCGGCCCGACGAGCGACATGTCGCCGCGGACCACGTTGTAGAACTGCGGGAGCTCGTCGAGCGAGAACCGGCGCAGGACGCGCCCGACGGGCGTGACCCGCGGGTCGCGTGCCATCTTGAACATGAGCCCGTCACGGTCGCTGCTGTCGAGCAGCTCGGCCCGGCGCCGGTCGGCGTCGCGGTACATGCTGCGCAGCTTCCAGATCGTGAACTCGCGCCCGTCGACGCCGACCCGCGTCTGCGTGTAGAAGGCGCGCCCGGGCGACGTGAGCCGCACCGCGAGCGCGGCGACGAGGATGACCGGCGCGACGAGCGTGAGGGCCACGAGGCCGAGCACGCGGTCCATGACCGCCTTGGCGACCAGGCGCCGGCGCGGGGGCTCGATCTCGAGCCGGAGCAGCGACAGGCCGGCGGTGGGGTGCACGCTCACGCGCTCCTGCGCGACCTCGACGAGGCCGGGCGCGACGACCAGCTCGGCACCCGCGCGACGCAGCGCCCACGACAGGCGGCGCAGGGCCTGGCCGCTCAGCGCGTTGCCCGCGACGACGACGACCGACACGGCGTAGTCGGACACGATCTGCGGGATGTCGGCGAGTGCCCCGAGCGTCGGGACCGGCACCTCGGTCTCGGGCTCGACGTCGGACAGGCACGTCCCGATGACGAGGTAGCCGTGGTACGGCGCGAGGCCGAGGTCGTCGATCACGTCGGCGACGGCCGCGGTGTCGCCGACGACGATCGTCCGCATCATCGCCTGCCCGCGGTTGCGGCGGGCGTGCAGGAAGCGGCGGTGCACGTAGCGCGCGGTGCACGCGGCGGCCGCCGCGACGGGCACGCCGACCAGGACGACCTCGCGCGGGACCGGCAGCGTCGTGAGGTACGCGATGGCCATGACGAGCGCCGCGAGCAGCACCGACGAGCGCAGCAGCACCTGGAACTCGCCCGGGCCGTCGCCCATGTTGTGGCGCTCGTAGCCGCGCATCGCCGCGACCGTGACCGGGAGCGCGACGGCGGACAGGGCGCCGAGCAGCACGGCCGAGGACCAGGAGTCCCCGCCGAGCGCCGCGGCGGCCGTCACGGCCGCACCCGCGGCCATCGCGTCGATCGCGACCGTCGCGCGCTGGTAGCCCGTCGCGCTGTGCACCCACGGGAGCGCGCCGAGCGCGTCCTCACCGGAGTTGTGCTCGGTCGCCCGGCGCACGAACGGCTCCGGGGACGCCCACGAGCGTCGGGGGAACTTGGCGGGTCGGCGCCGCTCGAGCCACGCGTCGGTCCGTTCGGACCCGTGCCCGGCTGTCAGCGTCATGAACACCCACCCCCCTCGTGCGAGAACTGTGGATGAACGTAATACGGGGTGTATGTCGGATTCATCCGCCTAGGCCGGTTTTCACCCGTGCGCCCGACTGTGCCCTGACTCACACCCGATCGTGTTCACCCGGTGCCCGGCCCTCGGGGCAGCGCTCTCCGCGCGTCGGGGGTGACGGTCCAGGTCAGCGCGTGCGCAGCAGCCAGGCGTCCGCGGCGAGCCGGCCGTCGACGTCCGGCAGGTCGGCCAGGACCGACGCCGCCGGCCGGCGCGACGCG
>NZ_JAAXOY010000459.1 GCF_012396155.1 Cellulomonas septica
CGGAGGCCGCGAGCCGGCTGGCGGCGGCGGTCTCCTCGGAGCTCTCCGGGCTCGCGATGGCGGGGGCCGAGCTGCAGGTGGCCGTCGAGCCCGCCGAGCCCGGGCCGTACGGCGCGGACCGTGTCGAGATGCTGCTCGTCCCGCACGCCGGTGCGCCCGCGCGACCGCTCGGCAAGGGTGCCTCCGGCGGTGAGCTGTCGCGCGTCATGCTCGCGATCGAGGTCACGCTCGCGACGGCCCCCGACTCGGGCGCCGCACGGCCCGGCACGTTCGTCTTCGACGAGGTCGACGCGGGCGTCGGCGGGCGCGCGGCGATCGAGGTCGGCCGGCGGCTCGCGGACGTCGCGCGGTCTGCCCAGGTGCTCGTCGTCACGCACCTCGCGCAGGTCGCGGCGTTCGCCGACCGGCACCTCGTCGTCACCAAGTCGACCGCCGACGGCGTGGACGTCGTCACCGAGTCGGATGTGCGCCTGGTCACAGACGAGGCCCGCGTGCGCGAGCTCGCCCGCATGCTGTCCGGCCAGGACGACTCCGAGGCGGCGCGCACGCACGCAGCCGAGCTCCTGGAGCTCTCGACCGTGGGACGATGAGGCACGATGAGAGCTTCCCTGCGCAGACGGACCCCCGCGCCCGAGGCCGGCGTCATCGCCGGTCCGGCCCGGGTCGACCCTCGGACCAAGGCCCTCACCAAGCGCCTGCGGCCGGGTGACGTCGCCGTCATCGACCACCTCGACCTCGACCGGGTCTCCGCCGAGGCGCTCGTCGCGTGCCAGCCGGCGGCCGTGCTCAACGCCGCGCGGTCGACGTCCGGCCGCTACCCGAACCTCGGGCCTGAGATCCTCGTGTCGGCCGGCGTGCCGCTCGTCGACGACCTCGGCGCGGACGTCATGGCCCTCCCTGAGGGGCACCAGCTGCGCGTCGTCGACGGGTGCGTCTACGACGGCGAGACGCTCGTCGCCGAGGGCGTCGAGCAGACGCCGCAGACCGTCGCGGCGACCATGGAGGAGGCCCGCGCCGGGCTGTCCGTCCAGCTCGAGTCGTTCGCGGCGAACACGATGGACTACCTGCGCCGTGAGCGCGAGCTGCTGCTCGACGGCGTCGGCGTGCCGGACATCGACACCGAGATCGACGGCCGCCAGGTGCTGATCGTGGTGCGCGGGTACCACTACAAGGAGGACCTGGTCACCCTCCGCCCGTACATCCGCGAGTACCGGCCCGTGCTCATCGGGGTCGACGGCGGCGCGGACGCGATCCTCGACGCCGGCTGGAAGCCCGACATGATCGTCGGCGACATGGACTCGGTGTCCGACCGCGCGCTCACGTGCGGCGCGGAGGTCGTCGTGCACGCCTACCGCGACGGTCGCGCGCCCGGCCTCGCGCGCGTCGAGCAGCTCGGCGTCCGGCACGTCGTCTTCCCCGCGACGGGGACCAGCGAGGACGTGGCGATGCTGCTCGCCGACGACAAGGGCGCGGAGCTCATCGTCGCCGTCGGCACGCACGCGACGCTCGTCGAGTTCCTCGACAAGGGCCGGTCCGGCATGGCCAGCACGTTCCTCACGCGGCTGCGCGTGGGCGGCAAGCTCGTCGACGCCAAGGGCGTGTCCCGCCTCTACAAGCACCGGATCTCGAACCTGCAGGTCGCGCTGCTCATCCTCGCGGGCCTCTTCGCGCTCGGCGTCGCGCTCGCCTCGACCGCGGCGGGGCAGACGCTGCTCGGCCTCCTCGGCGCGCGCATCGACGACGTCACGTCCTGGATCGGCTCGTTGTTCGGAGGGTCGTCGTGACGCTCCGGCGCGTCCCCGCCCGACCCGCGCCGCGACCCGTGACCCACCCCGCCCCGCTCGCCCGCCGCCTCGCGGCCGCGGCGACGCCTGCCGCCGCCCCCGACGGAGATGCCGCACCGTGATCGACTTCCGCTACCACATCGTCTCGCTGATCTCCGTCTTCCTGGCGCTCGCGGTCGGCATCGCGCTCGGCGCCGGGCCGCTCAAGGAGACCATCGGCGACACGCTCACGGGTCAGGTGCAGCAGCTGCGCACCGAGAAGGACGAGCTGCGGTCGCAGCTGGACAGCGCGTCCGACGACCTCGGCCACGCCGTGACGTACATCGACGCCGCCGGCCCGCGCCTGCTCGAGGGCTCGCTCACCGACCGCCGCGTCGCGGTCGTCGCGCTGGGCGAGGTCGACGAGTCCGTGCGCACCGCGGTCGACGAGCGCTTCGCGCAGGCAGGCGCGACCGTGACCGCGCACGTCACGCTCAACGACGCCTGGACGGACACGGGTCTGGACTCGTTCCGGCAGGCGCTCGGCGGGCAGCTCGTGCAGTACCTCTCGCCCGCACCGGCCGACGGCGCCGGTGTGCAGGAGGAGCTCGCCGCGGCGCTCGTGCAGGGCCTCGTCGCTGCCGACCCGGCCGCGCCCGACGCGCTCGCGTCCGACTCCGCGTTCCTGCTCGAGCTCCTGTCGGGCGGCGACTACCCGCTGGTCACGCTGCAGGACCCGGTGGAGGTGCCGGCCGACGCGATCGTCGTCCTCGCGCCGTCCGAGCGGTCCGGCACGGCGGCCTCCGCCGACACCGACGAGGTCGAGCAGACGCAGGCGGCGTGGCTCGCGGTTCTCACCGCTGCGCAGGAGCGGTCCGAGGGCGCCGTCCTCGCGGACGGTCCGCGCGGCGACGGGAGCCTCACCGACGCGATCCTCCGCGACGACCAGCTCGCGGGTGCGCTCACCACGGTCTCCGACACGCAGGTCGTCACCGGTCAGGTGTCGACGCCGCTCGCTCTCGCCGTGCGGATCTCCGGTGCCAACGGCCACTACGGCTTCGGTGACGGCGAGACGCCGCTGCCCGACGCGGTGACGCTCACGCCCGTGGACCGCACGCCGGCGAGCGCGGACGCGGGGGCGGGGACCGAGGGGACCCAGGGGTGAGCGTGCTGCGGCGAGCCGCCGCGGCCGTCGTCGCCGG
>NZ_JAAXOY010000046.1 GCF_012396155.1 Cellulomonas septica
CGCACGTGCTGCACCTGCCGGGGCCGCGGGGCGCTCCAGCGCGGCGCGCTCCTGCGCGGCCCGCTTCGCGGGGTTGCCCGACTTGCCCTTGACCTTGCGCGCGGGCGCCGCGGTCCGGCCGCGCGACTTCTTGCCGCCCATCCCGGGGAGGTTGCCCATCCCCGGCATGCCCGGCATGCCGCCGCCCTTGGCCATCTGGCGCATCATCTTCTGCGCGCCGTCGAACCGCTCGACGAGCTGGTTGATGTCGGTCGGCGTGGTGCCCGATCCGCGCGCGATGCGGGCGCGGCGCGAGCCGTTGATGATCTTCGGGTTCTGCCGCTCGGCGGGCGTCATGGAGCGGATGATCGCCTCGATGCGGTCGACCTCACGCTCGTCGAAGCTGTCGAGGGCCTCCCGCATCTGGCCCATGCCGGGGAGCATCCCGAACATGTTCTTGAGCGGGCCCATCTTGCGCAGCTGCTGCATCTGCACGAGGAAGTCCTCGAGCGTGAAGTCCTCGCCGCTGACGAGCTTGCCGGCCATCTTCTCGGCCTGCTCGGCGTCGAACGCCTTCTCGGCCTGCTCGATGAGCGTGAGCACGTCACCCATGTCGAGGATGCGCGACGCCATGCGGTCGGGGTGGAAGACCTCGAAGTCCGTGAGCTTCTCGCCCGTGGAGGCGAACAGGATCGGTCGGCCCGTGACCGACGCGACGGACAGCGCGGCACCACCGCGCGCGTCGCCGTCGAGCTTCGACAGCACGACACCCGTGAAGCCGACGCCGTCCGCGAAGGCCTGCGCGGTCGCGACCGCGTCCTGGCCGATCATCGCGTCGATGACGAAGAGGATCTCGTCGGGCTCGACCGCGTCGCGGATGTCGGAGGCCTGCTGCATGAGCTCGGCGTCGACGCCGAGGCGGCCCGCGGTGTCGACGATGAGCACGTCGTGCTGCCGGGTGCGCGCGGTCTCGAGGCCCTGGCGCGCGACCGACACGGGGTCGGCGCCTGCGGGCAGGTAGTCGTCGGAGCCCTGGTTGCCGGGGTGCGGCGCGTACACCGGCACGCCGGCGCGCTCCCCCACGACCTGGAGCTGCGTGACCGCGTTGGGACGCTGCAGGTCCGCCGCGACGAGCAGCGGCGTGTGGCCCTGGTTCTTGAGGTGCAGCGCGAGCTTGCCGGCGAGCGTCGTCTTGCCCGCACCCTGCAGACCCGCGAGCAGGATCACGGTCGGCGGGCGCTTGGCGTACGCGAGCGGGCGGTTCTGGCCGCCGAGGATCGACACGAGCTCGTCGTTGACGATCTTGACGACCTGCTGCGCCGGGTTGAGCGCCTGCGACACCTCGGCCGAGAGCGCGCGCTCGCGCACGGCACCCGTGAAGGACCGCACGACCGGCACGGCGACGTCCGCGTCGAGCAGCGCGCGGCGGATCTCGCGCACGGTCGCGTCGATGTCCGCCTCGGACAGACGGCCCTTGGTGCGCAGGTTCTTGAAGGTCGACGTCAGTCGGTCGGACAGGGTGGCGAACACCGGGCGGTCCTCACGCTTCGGGGATCACGGACGTCCCAGGGTACCTGTCAGGACCCGGCCGGCCCGCGCGATGAGGTCGTCGACGAGGGTGCCGCGCCACGCGCTCCACGCCGCCGGGCCCGCCGCGGACGCGTCGGCCTCGGTCAGCGCGCGCAGCACCGCGAGCAGGTCGGCACGGTGGTCGACCGCGTCGAGCAGACGGTCGACGGTCGCCGGATCGTCCGGGTCGGCCGTCGTGGCGAGGTCGACGAGCGTGAGGTGCTCGCGGACGAGGCGCGCGACGTCCGTCGCGACCTGGTCGTCGAAGCCCATCCGCAGCACGATCGGCGCGGCGAGGCGCGCGCCCTCGACGGAGTGGTCCCCCGCCCCCGCGCGCTTGCCGATGTCGTGCAGGACCGCGGCGAGCAGCAGCGTGTCGCCGAGCGCGAGGTCGCGACGCGCGTGGCCCGCGCGCGCGACGGTCTCGACGAGGTGCCGGTCGACGGTGTGCCGGTGCACGGGCGAGCGCTGCGGCCGGTTCCGCACGCCGGCCCACTCGGGGATCCACGTCGTCACCACGCCGGCGAGGTCGAGCGCCTCCCAGATCGGGACCTGCGCGTGCTCCGACGCGAGCAGCTGGAGGAAGGACGTCCGTGCCGCCTTGGGCCAGGGGGTCGGCAGCGGAGGCGTGGCCGTGAGGCTCGCGACCGTCACGGGTGAGAGCGCGAGTCCCGTCCGGGCGGCGGTCGCGGCGGCGCGCAGCGAGAGTAGCGGGTCCTCGGCCGGGCGGGCGTCGACCGCGAGGACGATCTCGCCGTCGTGCTCGACGAGGTCCTCGGCGATGGGCCGCAGCCGCGGCGGCGTCCGGCGTCCGCGGACGAGCACGGGCCGGCGCGCAGGCCGCTGGAGCGCCTGACGGGCGTTGCGCGCGGTCGTGTCGAGCGCGTAGGAGATGACGCGGCCGGCCTCCGCGATGCTCGCGAGCAGGTCGTCGCGGTCGTCGAACCCGACGAGCGCCGCGACCTCGTCCTGGTCGGCGAGCAGCAGCCGGTTCGTGTGCCGGCGCGTCGCGACCTGGACGGCGTCGCGCACGTCCAGCAGGTGCGCGTACGCGTGGTCGACCGCGCCGTGCGGGCGGTCGGTGAGCCACGTCGCGGCGAGCGCGCTGAGCACGACCGCGTCGCGGATGCCCCCGCGGGCCTCCTTGAGCTCGGGCTCGATGCGGTACGCGAGCTCGCCGTGCTGCTCGGCGCGCTGCCGGGTCGACGCCAACAGCTCGGGCAGGCGCCGACGGGCCGCGGACCGCCAGTCCTCGAGCAGCGCGGACTTCGCGCGCGCGATCACCACGGCGTCGCCCGCGACCGGCTGCAGGTCGAGCAGACCGACCGCCGCTGGGAGGTCCTTCGACGCGACCTGGCGGCACTGCGCGAGCGAGCGGACCGAGTGGTCGAGGTCGAGCCCGGCGTCCCAGATCGGGTACCAGAGCCGCTGCGCGAGCTCGGCGAGCTGCTCGGGCGAGTGGCCGCGACCCTCGTGCACGAGCAGCAGGTCGAGGTCGCTCACCGGGCTCGCGTCGCCGCGGCCGATGCTGCCGACCGCGCCGAGCGCGATGCCGTTGACCTCCTGCCCGTCGGTCGCCTGCTGCCAGAGCTCGGCGAGGCGGTGCCGGACCAGGTCGACGACGGCCGCGCGACGCGCGACCCCGTCGGCGGTGGGACCCGTGAGGCGGGCGGCGAGGTCGAGCCGCTCGACGCGGAGGTCCCGCACCCCGATCAGGGAGTGCGGGACCTCCGGCGACTCGTGCTCGGCCGCGCCCCCCGCGGGCGGCCGGTTCTGCGTCATGTGCTGTGCGGGACCGTCCTGCTCAGAGGGCGTCGTCGCCGTGCTCACCGGTGCGGACGCGAGCCACGTCCTCGACCGGCACGACCCAGACCTTGCCGTCGCCGATCTTGCCGGTCTGCGCGGCGCGCACGATCACCTCCGTGACGCTCGCGGCGTCCGCGTCGGCGACCAGCACGTCGATCTTGACCTTCGGCACCAGGTCCACGGTGTACTCCGCACCGCGGTAGACCTCGGTGTGCCCGCGCTGACGGCCGTAGCCGCTGGCCTCGCTCACCGTCAGACCCCGGACACCCGCCGCCTCGAGGGCCGACTTCACGTCGTCCAGCCGGTGCGGCTGGATGACCGCCGTCACGAGCTTCGTCATCACTTCACCTCCGTCACGACCCGGGCGCCCGCGCCCAGGGACTCGTACGCCGTCTCGCCGTGCGTGGCGAGATCGAGACCGCCGACCTCGTCCTCCTCCGTCGCCCGCAGGCCGATGGTGGCCTTGAGGATGAGGGCGATGACGAGCGTGGCCAGACCGCTGAAGAGCACCGCGCACAGGGCGACGATGATCTGCGTGGCGAGCTGCCCGACGCCACCACCGTAGAACAGGCCGTTCTCGGCGCCGTCCGCGTACCAGGTCGCGTTCGCGTCGGTCGCGAAGAACCCGATGAGGACCGTGCCGACGAGGCCGCCGACCAGGTGCACGCCGACCACGTCGAGCGAGTCGTCGTAGCCGAACCGGTACTTGAGGCCGACCGCGAGAGCGCAGAGGATGCCCGCGACGACGCCGATGCCGATCGCGCCCCACGTGTCGACGGCCGCGGCCGCCGGGGTGATCGCGACGAGACCCGCGACGACGCCGGACGCGGCACCGAGCGAGGTGGCGTGGCCGTCACGGACCTTCTCCGTGGCGAGCCAGGCGAGCATCGCGACCGCGGTGGCGACCGTCGTGTTGACCCAGGCGCGGCCGGCCGTGCCGTCGGCGGCGAACTCCGAGCCCGCGTTGAAGCCGAACCAGCCGAACCACAGGAGCGCCGCGCCCAGCATGACGAAGGGCAGGTTGTGCGGACGCATCGGCTCGCGGCCGAAGCCGCGGCGCTTGCCCGTGACGATCGCGAGGACCAGGCCCGCGACACCCGCGTTGATGTGGACGACCGTCCCACCGGCGAAGTCGATCGGCGTGGGGAGCGAGCCGGCGAGGAACCAGCCACCGCCGAGCAGGCCGCCGCCCCAGACCATGTGGGCCAGCGGGATGTAGACGACCGTGACCCAGATCGCCGCGAACACGAGCCAGGTGTTGAACTTGAAGCGGTCCGCGATCGCGCCGGAGATCAGCGCGACGGTGATGACCGCGAACGTGAGCTGGAAGCCGGCGGCGACGAGGAACGGCACGCCCGTGGCGGCCATGAGGCTCTGCTCGTCGGTCGCGCCCTGCAGGCCGAAGTACTCGAACGGGTTGCCGACGAAGCCGCCGTAGTCGCCGCCGAACGTGGCCGAGTAGCCGTACAGGACCCAGATGAGCGAGACGATGCCGAGGGCACCGAAGCTCATCATCATCATGTTGAGGACGCTCTTGCCGCGCACCATGCCGCCGTAGAAGAACGCCAGGGCGGGCGTCATCAGCAGCACCAGAGACGCGGCGAGGATCATGAACGCGGTGTTCCCGCTGTCGAGTTCGAACATCGAAATCGCCTCTCCCGTCGCCAGCCGGGGGTGGCTGGTCCGGTACCAAAGGTCGGCCAGGACCGTTTCGGCGATGGGCTGAGGGTGTTACAGCGGTGTGACAACGCTCACCCGGGCGTAAACGTTCGGTTTCGTGGTGGGCGTCCGTCCAGCAGCGGGCGCCCACCGGGGGCGACGGGCTACTGCGCGAGCAGCGCGTCGACGAACGCCTCGGGGTCGAACGGCGCGAGGTCGTCGGGGCCCTCGCCGAGCCCGACGAGCTTGACCGGGACCCCGAGCTCGCGCTGCACCGCGACGACGATCCCGCCCTTCGCGGTGCCGTCGAGCTTGGTCAGGACGATGCCCGTGACGCCCGCGACCTCGGCGAACACGCGCGCCTGGTTGAGCCCGTTCTGGCCGGTCGTGGCGTCGAGGACCAGGAGCACCTCGGCGAGCGGCGCCTCGCGCGTGAGGACGCGCGTGATCTTGCCGAGCTCGTCCATGAGGCCGGCCTTGTTCTGCAGGCGGCCCGCGGTGTCGACGAGCACGACGTCGACCGCCTCCGACTTGCCGGTGCGCACGGCGTCGAACGCGACGGACGCCGGGTCGGCGCCGTCCTTGTCCGACCGCACGGTCCGCACGCCGACGCGCGACCCCCACGTCTCGAGCTGGTCGGCGGCGGCGGCGCGGAACGTGTCGGCCGCACCGAGGACGACCGTGCGGCCCTCGGCGACCAGGACGCGCGCGAGCTTGCCGACGGTCGTCGTCTTGCCGGTGCCGTTGACACCGACGACGAGCACCACCGCCGGGACGGCCGCACCCTCGGCCGTCGTCCCGGGGTCGGTGTGCAGCGAGCGGTCGAGCGTCGGGTCCACGATCGCGAGCAGCTGGTCGCGCAGCACGGCGCGCACCTGACCGGGCTCGCGGAGGCCCTCGACCCGGACGCGCGTGCGCAGGGCGTCGACGATCTCGGTCGTCGGGCCGGCGCCGACGTCGGCGAGCAGCAGCGTCTCCTCGAGCTCGTCCCAGTCGTCCTCGGTGAGGTGGTCGCGCGACAGGACCTGGAGCAGGCGGGCGCCGAGCGCCGTCGTCACCACGGGCGTCGCACGCTCGACCAGCCGGCCGCCGGCCTCCTGCTCGAGCGCGGCGACGGCGTGCGAGACGGCGGACTGGCTGACGTCGAGCGTCGCGGCGGCGTCCGTGAACGACGCGCGGTCGACGACCGCGACGAGGACCCGGAGCTGCACGAGCGTGGGCATGAGCCGACCGTATCGCGGCATGAGCCAGATGCGTTTGCCTCATGTCAGCGGTTCCGGCCACGGTGGTGCACGTGACCCGCGACCGGACGATCGTCGTCTACTACCTCGCCGCGGCCCTCGTGTGGGGCGCGAGCTTCCTGTTCATCAAGGTCGGGCTCGACGAGGGGCTGAGCCCGGCGCAGGTCGTGCTGGCGCGGCTGACGCTGGGGGCGGTCGCCCTGCTCGTCGCGATGCTCGTGCTGCGGCGGCGGTGGCCGCGCGGCGCTCGGACGTGGGGGCACCTCGCTGTGCTCGGCGTCGTCCTGTGCGTCGTGCCGTTCCTGCTGTTCTCGTGGGCCGGGCAGCACCTGACCTCGGGGCTCGCCAGCATCCTCAACGCGACGACGCCGCTCATGACCGCCGCGTGGGCGGCGGCCCTGCTGCCCACCGAGCGGCTGGTCGCCCGGCAGCGGGTCGGCCTGCTCGTCGGCATCGTCGGCGTGGTGGTGGTCGTCGCGCCGTGGACCTGGCTCGCCGGCGGCGTGTCCGCGAGCCTCCCGGCCGTGCTGGCGTGCCTCGGCGCGACGGCGAGCTACGGGATCGGCACCACCTACCTGCGCCGGTTCGTCACGCCGCTGGGACTGCCGCCCGAGTCGGTCGCGGCGGGGCAGATCGGCGCCGGGGCGCTCCTGGTGCTGGCGGCGTCGCCGTTCGTCGTGCCGTCGAGCGCGCTGGGCACGCTCGAGGTGTCGTGGCCGCTGGTCGGTGCGATGGTCGCCCTCGGTGCGCTCGGCACCGGCGCGGCGTACGTGTGGTTCAACCGGATCGTCGACGCGTGGGGCGCGCAGCGGGCGTCGACGGTCACGTACCTGACCCCGCTCGTCGGGGTGGTGCTGGGCGCGCTCGTCCTGGGCGAGCGGGTGCACTGGTACGAGCCGGTCGGTGGGGTGCTGGTCGTGCTCGGCGTGGTGGTGGCGCAGCGGGCGAAGCGGACGCCGGTCGTCGACGCCGTGCCGGGCGAGACGCTCGGAGCGCGGACGGCCTGATCTCCGCCGGCCGCCGAAGAACGGGCCCGCGACGTTGGCCGCTCGCTCCTCCGCTCACCGGTGCTGCCCGTGATGCCCCGCAGGCTCTGTGCACGCGCGCCCCGCGCGGGGCAGCCATGCGCCGCACGCGTCCGTGCTTCCCCCGGCCGCCTCGACGGCGACGACCGGGCCGTCGCCGCCGGCACTCTCGTCGTCCGGGCGGTGTCCGGGTAGCGGAGTGCTCACCAGGCCGAGGAGACCGGCCGCGACGTAGACGGTCTTGGTCCTGTCGGCCTTCCGGTCGCGCCGGAGGATCCCCGCGTCGGCCAGGGTCTCGAGCGCCGCCCGTGCGGCGTTGTCGGTCACGGCCTGCGAGGAGGCCACCGACGCCACGTCCAGCACGGGCGAGGTGGGGAGGTCGGCGATGATCCGGTGCGTTGCCCCGTGACGGACACGGCCCGAAGGCGACCGCTCGGCGAGGTGGACGTCGAGCGTCTTCGTCTGCACCTCCAGCCAGGCGGCGACGGCCGTCGACAGCCGTACCGACTCCTCGGCGGCGACGCACACCGCGTCGGCGACGACCGCGACGATCGTGTCGTCGTCACCGGTCCGGTAGGCGTCGAGAGCGGCGTAGTAGCGCTCGCGGTCGCGGAACAGCTCGGTCGAGACGGGGAGCGCGACGCCGGGCGTGAGCCCGTAGCGGGACAGCACGATGCCGAGAAGGATGCGACCGGCGCGGCCGTTGCCGTCGGTGAAGGGGTGGATGGTCTCGAACTGCGCGTGTGCGACGGCGGCCGCGACGACGGCGCTGTGCGCGTGCGACGTGAGGTAGTCGTCGAGGTCGTCGAGCAGACCGGGCACCCGGTCGGACGGCGGTGCGTTGTAGTGCGCGTCGAGCGGGGTGGCGCCCCCGATCCACACCGGCTCCTGACGCACCCCGGCGGCGCCCGGGGTGATCAGCGCGTGCAGGTCGCACACCTCCGCGACCACGCCGCGCGCGGTGGCGGCGGGCCGGGTCAGGGACTCGCGCACGGCGCGGAGGTTGCGCGCGACGATGACGGCAGGAGTGCGTCCGCGCTGCACGAAGTCGGCGACAGCCACGGCCCGGGGTGTCGGTTCGTAGCCCTCGATGAGCGAGGACGCCGACGCCTCCGACCGGACGAGGAGATCACCGATCTGGCCGAGCCCGGCATGCTGCACCGATGCGAGCGCTGCTGCGGCCAGCTCGCCGGCCTCGTCGACGAGCGCCTGCGTCGAGGCACGCAGCACGACAGCCCGGCCGGTCAGGGCCTCGGGAGCGTACGCCCGGTACGGGCCGGAGCGGGTGTACCGGCGCGGCAACCCGTCCGTGACTGAGGGCGTCCACACCTGGTCGACGAAGGGAGCCATCGCCTCCCTCTCTCGTGGCGTGGGGTGGACAGCTACTCGGCCGCAGTTTAGCCGCTTCCCGCTTAACTGAGGTCGAGTAGCGCCGCATCTCAGTTTCACACCGCTTGGCAGCCCTTGCCCGTTTGGCGCCTCGGGCGTCGGGGTGCACCATGGACGGCGATCGGCGTCGCGGGAGCAGCCCGCGACCGCGAGCACGAGGTGCATCTCGATGCAGCAGGGAAGCGAGGCGGCCGTCCTGGCCTCCTCAGGCGCGGGCCCGACGCCCGCCCCGCACGCCTGACGCCTCACGGCGACGACCCGTCCGGACCTGGTCCGCGCGGGTTCCTCGGTTCACCCCGGCGGGCCGCCTCCTGACCCGTACCGTCCCCGGACCTTCGATGGTCCGGCGACGGCTCCTGCCGCACGAGAGCCGAGACCCATGCTTCCCCTGACCGAACAGCAGATCCGCACGTCCTTCGTGAACTGCTCGCGCCGCGAGGCCGCGCAGCTCACCCTCCCGTCCGACCTGGCCGACCTGCGCTGGGACCGCCTCGACTACCTGGGGTGGATCGACCGCAAGGCGCCGCTGCGCTCCTACGTGGTCGTGCCCGTCGACGACGGGGTCGTCGGCGTCACGCTGCGGGCCCCCGAGGTCGCGTCGCGCCGCCGTGCCGTGTGCGCGTGGTGCGAGGACGTCTACGCGACCGACGACGTGTCGATGTACGTCGCCCGCCGGGCCGGCGTCGCCGGCCGCAACGGCGACACCCTCGGGACGCTCGTGTGCACGGACTTCGTGTGCTCGCGGAACGTGCGCCGCAAGCCGACGCTCGTCGAGGCCGGGCAGGACCCGGCCGGTGTCGTCCAGCGCCGGATCGAGACGTTGCGCGCGCACTCGGCGCGCTTCGTCCGCGAGGTCCTGCGCGAGTCGTGAGCGTCGCGGGTGCGGCGTCGGGCTGTCCCGGCGCCGCACCTGGGCCCGTGAGCGGGGCGGCTCAGGCGCCGGCGCGGTGGCAGGCGGCGAGCAGGGTCTCCATGCCGACGCGGATCTGGTCGATCGCCTCGCGGGTGAGCCCGAGGCGGTCGACCATCGCGGCGGGGATGCCGACCGCGTCGGCGCGCATCGCGCGGCCCTCGTCGGTGAGCGCGATGACGAGCTGACGCTCGTCGACGCCCGCGCGCGTCTTCGTCACTAGCCCGAGCGTCTGGAGGCGCTTGACCAGGGGCGACGTGGTCGCGGGCTCGAGCTGGAGGACGGCGGCGAGCTGCTTGAGCGAGAGGTCGCCGTGCTGCCAGAGCGCGAGCATCGCGAGGTACTGCGGGTGCGTGAGCCCGAGGGGCTCGAGGAGCGACCGGTAGACGCCGACGAGTGCGCGGGCGGCCGCGGACGTCGCGAGGCAGAGCTGCGCCTCGAGCGCGAGCGGGTCGACGTCCGAGGCGTCCGTCACGGTGGTCGTCATGCGAGCATCCTAGATGATAAGTTCGTGCACGAATCATCCGCGCACGAATGGATTGCACGATGGGCTTCGCCGACCGGTTCGACGCGCTGAACAACCACGTGACCCTGTTCTTCCTGCGCTTCGTCGGCCCGCCGTCGGTGGGCTCGCCCGACGGGCGCGGCCGTGCGGTGACCGAGGAGGAGCGCGCTCGGGAGGCCGAGATGCGGCAGACCTTCGAGCGTGTCACCGGTCCTGACGGCCGCCCGTACCTCGTGGAGCGTCCGTCGTCGGACGCGTAGTCAGCGCCCCGGACGCCTGCCGCAGGGCGTCGCCAACGGATGTGCCCACATCCGATGCCGACGGCGTCCTGTGGCAACGGATCAGCCCGCGAGGCGAACGGCATCGTGCACCGCGCCGTCGCGGCGTCGCGCGGGTCTGAAGGCTCCTCAGGGCAGGGGCTCGGTCGCTGAGGGGTAGGACGGCTGGGCGCCGAGGCGCGTGACGGACGCGGCCGCGACGCGGGTCGCGAACCGTGCGGCGTCGCGCAGCGGGTCGCCCGCGGCGAG
>NZ_JAAXOY010000460.1 GCF_012396155.1 Cellulomonas septica
CCGATCTGGCCGCGCACGCCGTGCCCGTCGAGCACGTGGTCCCAGTGCGCGTGCGTCGACCACACGGCGACGGGCCGCCACCCGCGACGGGCGACGGCCGCACCGAGACCGGCGACCTCGCCCGCCGTGACCCCCGGGTCGACGACGAGCGTCGTGCCGTCGTCGCCCACCACCAGGCTGGACGTCGTCGCGTAGACCTCGCTCGTCGCGACGTGGACGCCGGCGGCGACCTCGACGAGCGGGCGCGGGCGCGTCGTCAGTGCGCCTTCGCCGCGAGGGCCGCGGCGCCCACGATGCCCGCCGCGTTCCGCAGCTCGGCGGGGATGATGCGGGTGCGGATGTCGAGCAGCGGCAGGAACTGCTCGTGGTGCTTGCTGACGCCGCCGCCGACGACGATCAGGTCGGGCCAGAACAGGTTCTCGACGACCGTGAAGTAGCGCTGGAGGCGCTGCGACCAGGCCGCCCAGTCGAGGTTCTCGCGGTCGCGTGCGGAGTCGGCGGCGCGGGACTCGGCGTCGAACCCGTCGATCTCGAGGTGCCCGAGCTCGGTGTTCGGGACGAGGCGGCCGTCGACGATGAGCGCGGACCCGATGCCGGTGCCGAGCGTCACGACGAGCACGACGCCGTCGACGTCCTTCGCGGCGCCGTACTTCACCTCGGCGAACCCGGCGGCGTCGGCGTCGTTGACGGCGACGACCTTGCGGCCGGTCGCCGCGCCGACGGCGGTCTCGACGTTGGTGCCGATCCAGGACTTGTCGACGTTCGCGGCGGACTGCGCGACACCGTGCAGGATCACGGCCGGGAACGTGACGCCGATCGGGACGTCCTTGTCGAGGTCGAACTTCGCGACGACCTCGGCGACCGTCTGCGACACGGCGTCGGGCGTCGCGGGCAGCGGCGTCGGGATGCGGACCCGGTCGGACGCGAACTCGCCCGCGTGCAGGTCGACGGGTGCGCCCTTGATGCCGCTGCCGCCGATGTCGATGCCGAACGCGACGTCGTGCTTCTTCTTGCCGTGCTTGGTGTGCTTGTCGTGGCTCATGGCAGTGTCAGGATCTCCGCTCCGGTGTCGGTGACCAGCAGGGTGTGCTCGAACTGCGCGCTGCGGCGGCCGTCGGCCGTCACGACGGTCCAGTCGTCGTCCCACATGACCCAGTCGGGCGTGCCGAGGTTGAGCATGGGCTCGATGGTGAAGACCATGCCGGGCTCGATGACGGTGTCGTAGAGCGGCGCGGCGTCGTAGTGGGGGATGACGAGGCCCGTGTGGAAGGCGGGCCCGACGCCGTGGCCGGTGTAGTCGCGGACGACGCCGTAGCCGAACCGGGCGGCGTACTTCTCGATGACGCGACCGATGACGTTGACCTCACGGCCCGGCTTCACGGCCTTGATCGCGCGGTCGAGCGACTCGCGCGTGCGCTCGACGAGCAGGCGCGACTCCTCGTCGACGTCGCCCGCGAGGAACGTCGCGTTGTTGTCGCCGTGCACGCCGCCGATGTACGCGGTGACGTCGATGTTGACGAGGTCGCCGTCCTCGACGACCGTCGAGTCGGGGATGCCGTGGCAGATGACCTCGTTGACCGACGTGCACAGCGACTTCGGGAAGCCGCGGTAGCCGAGCGTCGACGGGTAGGCGCCGTGGTCGAGCAGGAACTCGTGTCCGATCGCGTCGAGCGTGTCGGTCGTGACGCCCGGCTCGACGTGCCGGCCGACCTCCGCGAGCGCCTGCGCCGCGATGCGCGCGGCGACGCGGACCCGCGCGATCGTCTCGTCGTCGAGGACGTTGCTGCCGCGCCAGGGCGCGGGGCCGGGCTTGCCGACGTACTCGGGGCGGGCGATGGTCGAGGGGACGGCGCGGCGAGGGCTCACCGTGCCCGGGACCAGGGCGGATCGTGGCGCGTGCACGGGCGGCATACCTGGCAGTCTACGGACAGCACGAGGGGGCGGCCCGGCCGGAACAGGCCGCGGGCGGCGACGCGAAGGGAGCGGACGATGGCGACGCAGTACTGGTACAACACCGAGACCCACGCCGTGGAGGAGGGCCGCCAGAGCGACTGGAGCAAGCTGATGGGCCCGTACTCCACCCGCGAGGAGGCGGAGCACGCGCTCGAGCGGGCTCGGCAGCGGACCGAGAGCTGGGACGAGGAGGACCGCCGCAGCCGCTGACGGCCCCCGGCGGTCGGGCGGCCCGGCTCAGCGCGGGACGAGCCGCGCGACGACCGGGCGGTGGTCGCTTCCGCCGGTCGGCGGCAGGACGTCGAACGACGTCACCCGCCAGCGACGCCCGTCCACGAGCACGTGGTCGATGGGTGCCGCCAGCAGGGTCGGCGCGCTCGCGGGCCACGTGCCGTGCGCGCCCATGCCGGCCGCCCGTGCCGCGTCGACGCACGGCCCGAGCGACCGCAGCCCTGGGTGGTCGAGCGTCGCGTTGAGGTCGCCCGCGACGATCGCACCGGGTGTCTCCGCGCACGTGCGCGCGACGAGCGCGGTCTCCTCACGCCACGTCGGCATCGCCGACCGCTGGATCGGTGCCATGGGGTGCGCGGCGACGAGCACGGGTCCGTCGTCGACGGGCCCGGCGCGGAGCGAGCCGAGCCGAGTCGGTAGAGGGTCGGCGTCGGCATAGCGGCCGACGCCGGGGGAGACGAGCAGGGCCGTCCCGGCGATCGTGCGCACGTCGCCGGGGGCGGTGAGCACCTGCATCGGACGGCCGCGGTCGGCGAGCAGCGCGGCGACGTCGTGCGCCGTCCCGGCCGACGTCTCGGGCAGCACGACGACGTCGGCGTCCTGGGCGTCGACGAGGTCGGCGAGCGCCGGGGCGCGCACGACGTCGAGCGTGTTGAACGAGAGGACGACGAGCTCACCGTTCGCGGGCCTCGTCGCAGCCGCGGTCGTCGTCCCGGTGCCGGGCAGCGGGACCGAGCGCCACGCGAGCACGCCGGCCTGGCCGACGGCCCCGACCGCGAGCACCACGACGAGCGGCAGCAGGCGTCGACGGGTCCACG
>NZ_JAAXOY010000461.1 GCF_012396155.1 Cellulomonas septica
CGTGGAGGCCGAGCGGGACCGCCTGGATGAAGACGGGCGGGAGGCGCTCGCCCTGCTGCAGGCGGAGGTCGAGCGGTTCTCGCGCCTCGTCCAGGACCTGCTGGAGATGTCGCGCTCCGACGCCGGGCCCGCGCCGCGTCGTCGAAGACCTCGCGGTAAAGCGTTCCGGCCTGGACGAAGTCGTCGTCCTCGGCGTGCAGCGTCGCGGCGGCGCGGACCATCGCGCCGTCGGACTCCCACCCGCCGGACTCGCCGGCGCGCGCCGGGTCGGCCGCGGGGCCGCCCGCCGAGTTCGGGGCGTAGACGGGGACGTCGGGGCTGGGGAAGGCGATGCGCGCGGCGCCGTCCTTCGAGTACGAGTGCACGTCGGAGTGCGGCGCGTTGACCGGGAGCTGCGCGTGGTTGGTGCCCACGCGGTACCGGTGCGCGTCGGCGTAGGAGAAGATCCGCGCGAGCAGCATCTTGTCGGGGCTGGCGGCGATGCCGGGGACGAAGTTCGACGGCGCGAACGTCGCCTGCTCGATCTGCGCGAAGTAGTTCTCGGGGTTGCGGTTGAGCTCCATGACGCCGACCTCGATCAGCGGGTAGTCCGCGTGCGGCCACACCTTCGTGAGGTCGAACGGGTTGAAGCGGTACGTCTTCGCGTCCTCGTACGGCATGACCTGGACCGACAGGGTCCAGCGCGGGAAGTCGCCGGCCTCGATGTGGCCGAACAGGTCGCGGATGTGGTGGTCGGCGTCGGACCCGGCGAGCTGCGCGGCCTCGTCGGCGCTCAGGTTGTCGATGCCCTGCTGGGTCTTGAAGTGGTACTTGACCCAGAACCGCTCGCCCGCGGCGTTGACCCACTGGTAGGTGTGCGAGCCGAAGCCGTCCATGTGGCGCCACGACGACGGCAGACCGCGGTCGCCCATGAGCCAGGTGACCTGGTGCGCCGACTCGGGCGACAGCGTCCAGAAGTCCCACTGCATGTCGTTGTCGCGCAGGTGCGAGCCGGGCAGGCGCTTCTGCGAGCGGATGAAGTCGGGGAACTTGATCCCGTCGCGGATGAAGAAGACCGGGGTGTTGTTGCCGACGAGGTCGTAGTTGCCCTCGGACGTGTAGAACTTCAGCGCGAACCCGCGCGGGTCGCGCCACGTGTCGGGCGAGCCGTTCTCGCCGGCGACCGACGAGAAGCGGGCCAGCATCTCGGTCTGCACGCCCGGCTGGAACAGCGCGGCGCGCGTGTAGGCGGAGACGTCGCCCGTCGTCGTGAACGTGCCGAACGCGCCGCCGCCCTTGGCGTGGACCACGCGCTCGGGCACGCGCTCGCGGTTGAACTGCGCGAGCTTCTCGACGAGGTAGTGGTCGTGCAGGACGATCGGGCCGTCGGCGCCGACGGCCAGCGAGTGCGCGTCGGAGGCGACGGGAGCGCCGCTGTTCGTCGTCGTCGGGGGCACGTGAGACATGGGTGTCCTCTCCAGGGTGGGTGGTGCGACGCGCGACCCGGGTACCGGGCGCCCGTCAGGGCCGGCGTGCTCGGCGGTCGCCGGGCGGCCGGTCAGTCGTCGGCGGCGGCCGCGGCCGCCGCGCAGGTGGGGCACAGGCCCCAGAACGTGACCTCCGCCGTCTCGACCGCGAAGCCGGACGTGGAGGAGGGGATGAGGCAGGGGGCGTGGCCGGTGACGCAGTCGACGTCGTCGACCGCGCCGCAGCCCCGGCAGACGACGTGGTGGTGGTTGTCGCCCACGCGCCGCTCGTAGCGCGCCGGGTGCCCCGCGGGCTCGATACGCCGGAGCAGCCCGGCGGTGGTGAGCGCGCCGAGCACGTCGTAGACGGCCTGCACCGACACCGACGGCACGCCGGCGCGCACGAGGCGGAGCACGGTGTCCGCGTCGGCGTGCGGGGTGCGGCGGAGCGCGTCGAGCACGGCCAGTCGCGGGCTGGTGACCCGCAGGCCGTGGTCGCGCAGGAGTGCGGTGTCGTCCACGTGCACCACCCAACCATCGAAACTGGAATGATTCAAGTCTTGGAATCGTTCCATCTGACGTGGACCCGGCGGCGGGTGCCCCTCGGACGAGGGGTGCGCGGCCGTCTGGTAACCTTGTCCACGACTGACCTGCGACCGCGCGCGACTCGACCCTCACGGGACGGCGTCCGACGGTCCAGGGGCACAAGTGGAGAACCTCCCACCTGGGTCTCGACCGACCGGCTCGACCGGCGACAGGGACCGGGTCACCAGTCCGCACGTCGACGGCCCCGCCGTTCGGCGCGACTCGCGGCGACCGCACGGTCGTGCGCGGGGCGGAGCTGTACGAGGCCTCCTCCTGTGCTCAGGACGGGGGCCTTCCTCGTTCCTGACGGTCCGCCACGACGAACCTGAGGAGCACACATCAGCGAGCCCCGCATCAACGATCGGATCCGCGTCGCCGAGGTCCGCCTGGTCGGCCCCAACGGCGAGCAGGTCGGCATCGTCCGCGTGGAAGACGCACTGCGCCTGGCCCAGGACGCCGACCTCGACCTCGTCGAGGTCGCCCCGGACGCCCGCCCGCCCGTCTGCAAGATCATGGACTACGGCAAGTTCAAGTACGAAGCAGACATGAAGGCCCGCGAGGCCCGGCGCAACCAGACCAACACGGTCCTCAAGGAGATCCGCTTCCGCCTGAAGATCGACCCGCACGACTACGGCACCAAGAAGGGCCACGTCGAGCGGTTCCTCAAGGCGGGGGACAAGGTCAAGGTCATGATCATGTTCCGCGGTCGCGAGCAGTCGCGCCCGGAGATGGGCATCCGCCTGCTGCAGCGCCTCGCCGACGACGTCGCCGAGCTCGGCTTCGTCGAGAGCTCGCCCAAGCAGGACGGGCGCAACATGATCATGGTCCTCGGCCCGACCAAGAAGAAGGCGGACCAGAAGCAGGAGCAGCGTCGTGCCGCGCAGGCCGCGGCCCGTGCCGCGGAGGGGGAGACCGAGTCTCCCGCCGCCGCGCCGGCTCGCACCGAGGCGCCCGCCGCACCCG
>NZ_JAAXOY010000462.1 GCF_012396155.1 Cellulomonas septica
TGCCGAGCGCGTGCCGCAGCTCCGTGGCGTCGGCGCGCTCGACCGGACCGAGCTGGTCACGGCCCAGCCGCGTCGCGAGCGCGGCGGCGGTCCCCATGACCGCGGCGGCCAGGGCGAGCGCGGCGGCGTCCTTCACGCGGCCCGCGGGGAGCACCAGCCCGAGCACGAGACCGACGCCACCGCCGACGCCGGCAGCCGCCGCACCGAGCGTGGGCGTCAGCGAGTTGGCGGTGAGCAGGAGCGGACCGTCGACGACGCGCGGCAGCGACGCGGACAGCGCCGAGAGCAGGAAGCGGTTGATCGACAGGTTCACCAGCGCGAGGACGTACACCGCGGGGGAGACGCCGTCGGTCGCCATGAGCACCGCGATCGTCACCGTGAGGACGACGCGCACCAGGTTGCCGTAGAGCAGCACCTGCCGGCGGCGCCACCGGTCGAGCAGCACGCCCGCCCACGGACCGACGATCGTGAACGGCAGCAGGAGCACGGCGAAGGCCGCCGCGACGCCCGTCGCCGTGCTCGCGTTCTCGGGGGAGAAGAAGAACAGCGTCGCGAGACCGACCTGGAACATGCCGTCGGCGGTCTGGCTGACGAGGCGCACGGCGAACAGCCTGCGGAAGCCCTCGAGCGGCCACAGCGCCCGGAGGTCGGCGATCACCTGCACGCTGCCATCCTCGCACCCGCTCCGGACAAGCGGCCGCGGGCGGGGTCGTGCGTGCGTGCGCCGCCGGTGGCCCAGGCGCCGTGCGGCAGTGCGTCGGGTGTGGGCACCGAGGTGACATCCACCACACGCGCCACCGGAACGCATGAACTTCAGGCCGCCGAAGATGAACGCTCGGTGAACTGGGACCATTTCCGGCCCGAGCACCCCTCGCGACCCTGCACGCTCTACACCGTGGACGGGACCCTCATCCTCGCGCTCGTCGTCGCGGCAGCCCTCGCGTTCGACTTCACCAACGGCTTCCACGACACCGGCAACGCGATGGCGGCGTCCATCGCGACCGGGGCGCTCAAGCCCCGCGTCGCCGTGCTCCTGTCGGCCGCGCTCAACATGGTCGGCGCGTTCCTCTCGCTCGCCGTCGCCGCGACCATCGCCAAGGGCATCGTCGACCAGGGCGTCGTGACGCTCCCGCTGGTCGTCGGCGCGCTCGCGGGCGCGATCGTGTGGAACGTCGTCACCTGGTACCTCGGGCTGCCGTCGTCGTCGTCGCACGCGCTCGTCGGTGCGCTCGTCGGCGCCACCCTCGCCGCGGTCGGCACGGGCGGCGTCGTCTGGTCGGGCCTCGTCCAGAAGGTCGTCGTCCCCGCGCTCCTCGCGCCCGTCATCGCCGGCACCGTCGCCGCCCTGTCGACCGCGCTCGTCTACCGCATCACGCGCCGCGTCCCCGTCGACGCGCGCGACAAGCAGCTGCGCTGGGGTCAGATGGCGTCGGCGTCGATGGTGTCGCTCGCGCACGGCACCAACGACGCGCAGAAGAGCATGGGCATCATCCTGCTCGCGCTCGTCGCCGGGGGAGCGGTGCCCGCCGGGTCCGACGTGCCGATGTGGGTCGTCGTGTCGTGCGCGCTCGCGATGGCCGCCGGCACCGCGCTCGGCGGGTGGCGCGTCATCCGCACGCTCGGCAAGGGCCTCACCGACATCCAGGTGCCGCAGGGCATGGCGTCCGACACGTCGTCCGCGTCCGTCATCCTCGTGTCCAGCGCCTTCGGGTTCCCGCTGTCGACCACGCAGGTCGCGACCGGCTCGATCCTCGGCTCGGGCGTCGGGCGTCGCGAGAAGGTCCGCTGGGCCGTCGCGGGCCGCATGGGCGTCGCCTGGCTCGTCACGCTGCCCGCCGCCGCCGCGTTCGGCGCGCTCGCCGTCGGCCTCGAGCACGTCGTCGGCGGCGACGCCGGCCGCGAGGCCGAACGTGGCGGCGTCCCGCACCGCCCGCAGGCGCTGGAGCCGCAGGCCGACGACCCACCGCATGTCCGCACCCGAGGCCGCGAGCCGGTCCAGCACGCCGATCGCGCCGACGACCAGCGTGCCCGCACCCGGCGGCGGCGGCTCCTCCGTGACCGACCCCGTCGCGTCGAGCAGCCGGGCCAGGTCCGCCGCGAGGTCGTCGAGGCGGAGCAGGTCGCGGAGCGGGACCTCGTGCGCGCCCTCGTCGGTGACGCTCGTGGCGTGGGCCCCGCCCGTGACCACCACGACCCGCTGAACCTTCATGCGTGCGCTCCTCCCACGGTCCGCGCCGACGTCGTCACTACGGTGTCGCCCCCTTCACGTCGATGTCGATGTCGAACCAGTAGGGCACCTTGTCCCCTGGGTCGAGCTTGTACTCCTGGAGCACCTTCGGGTCCTTGATCATGCGCGCCTCGACCCACCTGCCGCCCGGGGCGAACGAGAACGCGACCGACTCGATCGTGCCGCCGCTCTGCACGATCGCGTTCGTCGCGTACTGCACCGAGTGGCAGGTGCGGGCGGCGTCGTCGAGCGAGACCCCCTTCTTCACCTCGGCGCCGATGTGGGCCATGGAGCGCTCGTTGATGATCGTGCTGATGTGCACGGTGCGGCTCCGACCGTAGAACGACGCACCGTACGTCGCCTCGAGGATCTTCATGGCGCGGATGGTCAGGTACGCCTCGAGCGGTGTGCCCCTCGCCGTCATGGGCGGGCTGATCGGCAGCCACCTGTCCTGCTTCGGGATCTTGTGGAGGAACGCCTCGGCCAGCACGAGCGTCTTGGTCCCCTTCTGGTAGCTCCGCACCATCCGGCCCACCTGCCCGCCGGGTGCCCGCACGAGGGTCTCGATCGAGACCTCGTCGGGACGGTCGTCCGGGGTGTCGGTGAAGGTCCAGCCCGGCAGCCCGACCTTCGGGTCGATGCTCTGGTAGAGGCCCGGCACCATGGTGTCGGTCCGTGCCGGCGGGCCCCCGGTGCCGCCGGGGCCGGGCGTCGGCTGCCCGACGGGGCCGACCGGAGCCGGGCCGGTGGCCTGCGGGCC
>NZ_JAAXOY010000463.1 GCF_012396155.1 Cellulomonas septica
CCGTGGTGGCCGCCGAAGCCGCGACCGCCGCGCGGTCCGGGACCGCCGGGACCGAAGCCCGGACCGAAGCCCGGGCCGAAGCCGGGACCGAACGGAGGGCCGGACGGACGACCGGCCGCCTCGTCGTCGAACGCGTCGGGGCCGGCGGGGTGGTGGTGGAAGTGGTGGTGTCGCATGGGGGTGCTCCTCGGGATCGTGGGTGCCGGCGCGGATGCGGGGCACGGCTCGACCGGGGTGTCCCGGGAGGGGTGCGGCGCGATGCCGACGTCCTGAACGATATATCGTTGATACATCGTTCGCAACCCCTGGGTGCCATCAGGTCGTGCCGAGCGGCGACCAGAACGACCAGGGCTCGCCCTCCGGACCCAGCGCCCCGTACTCGCGCACGCCGTACGGCTGGTCCGTCGGCGGGTAGGTCACCGAGCCGCCGCGCGCGACGACGGCCGCGTGGTGGGCGTCGACGTCCCGCACGGTCACGACGAGCATCCCGGTCGCCCCACCGAGCGCCGCGGGAGACGCCAGCCGCCACTCCGGTGCGACCCGGTGCAGCATCACGATCCCGTCGGCCGTCCGGACCTCGCCGTGCACGACGACCCCCGCGCCGTCACGGTGCAGCGGCCCGGCCTCCAGCCCGAAGACCTCGACGAGGTGCCGGTGCGCGGCCTCCAGGTCCGCGTAGACGAGGACCGCGACGCGCCGCAGCGGCTCGGTCGACGCGACCACGTCGTCCTCCAGGACGGCCAGCAGGCGCCGGCACACGTCCAGGTCGCCCGCCCCGTGGTCGCCCGGCTCCACCCCGTCGGCGGCGACGCCGGGACGCGTCGCGCTGAGCCGGTGCAGCAGGCGCTCCATGCGCAGCACCTGGTCCTCCAGCTCGACGAGGTGCGTGCGCAGCGCACCGTCCAGCGTCCACCCGGGGTCGTCGAGCGCCGCACCGATGTCGTCCAGCGACACCTCGAACCGCCGCAGCACGCTGATCCGGTACAGCCGCTCGACGTGCGCCCGCCGGTACACGCGGTGCCCCGCGGCGGTCCGGTCGGGCCGGAGCAGGCCGACGTCGTCGTAGTGGTGCAGCGTGCGGACGGTGAGGCCGGTGAGCGCGGCGAGGTCGCCGACCCGCCAGCCGGCGTCGTCGGTCGGCCCGCTCACGCCGACCACCGCGGGCGCGTCGTCCGCCGTCCCGCCACGGCTCAGACCGGCGAGTGGATCGCCCAGCGGTGGCCGAACGGGTCGACCAGCCAGCCGCGCCGCTCGTCCCCCTGGTCGACGGGCTCGCGGTCGGCCGTCGCACCGGCCGCGACCGCGCGCGCGTAGACGACGTCCACGTCGTCGACCTCCAGCACGAGGGCCGACGTCGACCGCCCGACGGTCGCCGGCGCGTAGGCGCCGACCTCGTGGTACTCGTCGGACAGGTAGAACGGGTGGCCGTCGATCGCGAGCGCCGCGAACCCGACGCGCCCGTCGTCCTCGGTGTACCGCTCGCCGGTCTCCGTCGCGCCGAACGCGGCGGCGTAGAAGCCGATCGCCGTCGCGGCGTCGTGCACGGTCAGGTAGGGCACCAGCTGGGTCATCGCAGCCTCCCGGTCGGACGTGCCGCGGGCACCGGCGCCCGCACCGCCGACGCTAGGCCCTCACGTCACGTGAGGTGCAAGAGCCTGAGGCCGCTCCTCCCGGCGACGCAGGACGCCGAGCAGCACCGGCATGAGGACGACGCCTCCCGCGAGCAGCCAGACGAGCCGGACCGCCGGCGGGTCGACGTGCACTCCGGCGAGCGTGACGACGACGAGCGCGGGCGCGCCGATCGCGACCGCCCGCTGCGCGCTCGCCCGCCGCTGGTCAGGGTCGGCGCCCGCCCGGCCATCCCGCACCGAGAGGGCCACGTGGATGCTCGCCGCGACGAGCGCGTACGTCGCGTAGGCGCCCACGGCGAACCATCGGTCGCGGTCGCCCACGGGTGCGGTCGGGTCGGCGACGAACGGCGCGAGCGTCGCGGCGACCGTCGCCAGCGCGCAGGTGGACACGAGGTGCGCAGCCCAGGCGAGCCGCGGTTCGAGCGACCCCTGTGGCAGCAGCGCGACGCCGGCCGAGCCGAGCCGCACGGCGACGACGAGCCCGCGGGCTGGTGCTCGGTCGCACCGCGCTCGACGTACCGGCGCCTGATGCGCTCGCGGACGATCCCGTTCGTCGACGACCGCGACCCGTGGAGCGTCGTCTGCTTCGTCGTCCGGCCGCCGTTCCGCAAGCGCGGGTTGATGCACGTGCTGCTCGCCGGCGCCGTCGAGCACGCGCGGGCGCACGGTGCGGAGGTCGTCGAGGGCTACCCGATCGAGGCCGGTGGCACGCGCGTCGACCTCATCTCCGGGTACGTGGGCAGCGTCGAGCTGTTCGAGGCGGGCGGCTTCGAGGTCGTCGCGCCCACCACGGGGCGGTCAGGTGGCCGTCCGCGCGTGGTCGTCCGTCGGCCGCTCTGACCGGGGCGTGGTCACGCCCGGTCGGCGAGCGCCGTCGCGAGGTCCGCGCGGGTCCGCACGCCGAGCTTCGTGTAGACGTTCCGCAGGTGGTACTCGATCGTCTTCGGGCTCAGGAACAGCGCGGCCGCGGCCTCGCGCGTCGTCCGGCCCGCGGCGAGCGTGCGGGCGACCTGCAGCTCCTGCGGGGTCAGGTGGTCGAGGCCCGTGACGTCGCGACGGTGCGCGGTGGCGCCGGTGGCGCGCAGCTCGGCGACCGCCTGGTCGGCCCACGGTGCGGCGCCGAGCGCGTCGAACGTCGTGAGCGCGTCACGCAGGTGGGGGCGCGCGTCGGTCCGTCGACGCGCCCGCCGGAGCCGCGACCCGTACGCGAGCTGCGTTCGCGCCGTCTCGAAGACGTCGGGGGTCCGTGCGTGCGCGGCCAGCGCGGCGCCGAACCACGTGTCGACCT
>NZ_JAAXOY010000464.1 GCF_012396155.1 Cellulomonas septica
GACGCCGTTGGCCTCGGTGACCGCCGCCGACGCCGCGGGGCCGTGGTGCTGCGCGAGCCCTGGCTGCGCCGAGCTGATCGCCAGGTTCCCGCCGATCGCCACCACGAACATCCCGAGCAGACTCACCGCGAGCGACCCCGCGGTGAGCAGCACCGTGATGCCGACGACCACGACGGCGCACGACGCGAGCAGCGTCCAGCGCCGCCCGCGGGCGCGCACCGAGCGCGGCGTGAGGAACGCGGTGAGGATCGCCCCAGCCGCCATCGCGGTGCCGTGCAGACCGGCCTGCGCGCCGGTGAGGTCGAGGTCGTCGGCGAGCAGCGGCACGCTCGGGTTGAACGAGTAGAGGAGCCACCCCCACACGACGAAGCAGCCGTACAGCGCGACGGTGAAGCGGTCGCGCCGGAGCCGCGGGTGGGAGGGGGTCATGCGGGCAGGTTACGTCCCGCCGGTGACGGGGCCTGCGGGTCGGAGGTCCCCCGGCCCGCGGCCACCCGCTCGGCCCATTCATGGCCGCCTCCCGCGCTCCTCACGGGGTCCTCCCAGGAACGGCCACGAGCGTCTGTCCCGTGAGCACCACGACAGTCGCGCAGCCCCCGGCCGCCGCGCCACCGCCGCTCCCCGTGCGTCTGCGTCCGCCCCGCACGGCGCGCTGGTGGCCCGATGCGGTCACCGCGCTCACGTGGGCCACCGTCGTGTGGGTCGTCGGTCTGTGGGCGACGGGCGGCGGCATGGGTGCGCTCGCCGGGTCGCCAGCCGACGTGCTCGGGTCGGTGGGCCGCCTGTCCGGGCTGGTGGCGAGCGACCTCCTGCTGCTGCAGGTGCTCGGCATGGCCCGCATCCCGTGGGCCGAGCGGGCGTTCGGCCAGGACCGGCTCGCGCGCTGGCACCGGTGGACGGGGTTCACGTCGTTCCACCTGCTCCTGGTCCACATCGCGACGCTCGTCGTGTCGTACGCGCTCGCCGCGGGCTCGGGCGTGGTGCGCGAGGCGTGGGACATGGTGACGACGCTGCCCGGCATGCTGATCGCGACCGCGGGCACGGCCCTGCTGGTAGCGGTCGTGACGTCGTCGGTGCGCGCCGCGCGCCGCCGGGTGCGGTACGAGAGCTGGCACCTGCTCCACCTGTACGCGTACCTCGGCGTCGGGCTCGCGGTCCCCCACCAGCTGTGGACCGGGACGGACTTCGTCGGACGCCCGTGGGCCGCGGTGTTCTGGTGGACGCTCTGGGGCGCCGCGGTCGCTGCGGTCCTCGTGTTTCGCGTCGGCGCGCCGCTGCGGACGTCGCTGCGGCACCGCCTGCGCGTCGACCACGTCGTGGCCGAGGCCCCCGGCCTCGTGTCCGTCCACGTCGGCGGGCGACACCTCGAGGGGCTCCGCGTCGACGCCGGGCAGTTCTTCGTGTGGCGCTTCCTCACCGGCCTCGGGTGGACGCGCGGCCACCCGCTGTCGCTGTCCGCCGTGCCCACCTCGGCCGGTCTGCGGCTCACGGTCGGGACGCGCGGTGACGACGGTGAACGCCTCGCCCGGCTGCGGCCCGGCACCCGCGTCCTCGTCGAGGGGCCGTACGGACGGCTCACGCCCCGCGTGCGCACGCGCCCACGGCTCGCGGGGTTCGCGGCGGGCTCCGGCGTCGCGCCCGTCATGGCCCTCCTGCACGACAGCGCGTGGTAGCCGGGGACCGACACCCTCGTCCTGCGGACGAGCACCGTCGAGGAGACGCCGCTGGCCGCGGACGTCGCCTGGCTCGTGCGCGACCGCGGCCTGCGCTACGTCCCGCTGACCGGCGCGCGCAGCATCACCGGCACGACCTGGCTGCCGGCGGACCTCGGTCACGTGCCCGGCCCCGACGCGGTCCGCTGGCTCGTGCCGGACCTCGACGAGCACGACGTCGTCGTGTGCGGTCCCGGTCCCTGGGCCGACGCCGTCGTCGCCGCGGTGCGCGCCGCCGGCGTGCCCGACTCCGCCCTCCACCTCGAGCGCTACGACTGGTAGGTCACCATGCGACGCATCCTCGCCCTCGCCGTCGGGACCGTGGCCGGTCTCGTCGCCCTCTTCGCCTACCCGACCAGCCGGAACGTGTCCGTCGACGCGGCCGCCGACTCCCCCGCCGCTGCGCAGGCGAGCGGAGGTGGCTCGTCCACCGGCGGTGCGTCCTCCGCCGAAGACTCCGACGCCGGCACCTCGGACGGCATGCCCGACTCGTCCGCGGACACTGCCGGCGGGTCGAGCGGCGCCACCGACGGTGCGCAGGGCTCGACCGGGGTGTCCGGCACGTTCACGGGCGCCGCGGTGCAGACCCGCTGGGGTCCGGTGCAGGTGCAGATCGTCGTGCAGGACGGCCGGATCACGTCCGCCGACGCGGTCGTCTACCCGGACGCGAACGGCCGCGACCGGCAGATCAACGCCTACGCGATCCCGCAGCTCGACCAGGAGGTCGTGCAGACGCAGAGCGCGGGCATCGACCTCGTCTCGGGCGCGACCGTGACGAGCGACGGCTACGTCCAGTCGTTGCAGGATGCGATCGACCAGGCGTTCTCGTGACCGTCGTGGAGCCGTCCGCCGTGCCGCGACGGGCCTGGGTCGCGCACCACATGGGCATGCCGTGGAGCGTCCACGTGCGCGGCGAGGCCGCGCACGACGCGCTGACGGCCGGGCTCGTCGCGCAGGCGTTCGCCGAGGTCGACCGGCTCGACGCCCTGCTCAGCCCGTTCCGCGAAGACTCCGAGCTGTCGCGGGTACGGCGCGGCGACCTCGCGCTCGCGGACGCCGGGCCCGAGCTGCGCGAGGTCGAGCGGCTGTGCCGCACCGCGCTGGCACGCACGCTCGGGTGGTTCGACGCGTGGCGGTGGCGCGACGGCTTCGACCCGACGGGCCTCGTCAAGGGGTGGGCG
>NZ_JAAXOY010000465.1 GCF_012396155.1 Cellulomonas septica
CCCGCGAGCTTGTGCGCGGCGCGCGAGGCGTATCCGGGGTCGTCGGGGTCCAGCGCGACGTCGACCGCGTCCTCGTCGGACACCTGCACCGAGGCACGCGCCACCGCCCGGCCGTCGACCGAGACGCGCCCTGCGGCGATGAGCTCGCCCGCGTGCCCGCGCGACCGGGCCAGCCCGCGGCGCACGAGCTCGCTGTCGAGGCGTGTCGTCACGACCTCTCAGCCCTCCGCGTCCGCCAGCCGGTCCTGCAGCGCCCCGTGCACCGCCTCGAAGACGGCGACGTGGTCACGCACCGGGGCGTCGTCGAGCCCGGCGAGAAGCGTGAGCGCCTCGTCGACCTGGGCGTCCCCCGTCGTCGGGCCGTCGTACGACCCGACCGCGGACGTCTCGCTCACCGGTGTACCTCCTCGTGCGTTCCGACCGCCGCACGCTGACGGTCCCGACGGTCACGCCGTGCTCCCCGACGACCGCGCCCACGGTACCTGCCGAGGCCCACAGCGCGTCCCGACGCACCCACAGGCACGGGACACCCGGTCGCGTCGCAGCCGCCCGGCGGACGTGACCCGTGCCGCCCGCGTCCCTCGCCACACCACCGGCGAGTGCCCTCAGCGGACCGGTGCGTCGACGTGCAGCTCAGGCACCGTGGCCGCGTCGAGCGAGCCGCCGCTGTCGACGGCGTCCCACGCCGCCGCGCAGGCGGCACGCACGAGGTCGAGCTGGGCCGCGGGAGAGCCGGGCGTCGCCCGTCCGAGGTCCAGCGCGCCGTCGACGACGCGCGCGGCGACCTCCCCGCACGCCCACCAGCCGTCGGCGTCCCGACGCGGCACCGGGTGCGGCTCGAGCAGGGACAGCAGATCGGCACCGATGAGGTGCGGGCGCTCGGTCGGCGCCGCCAGCACGTCGTCGCGCGCCGTGCTCACTCCGGTCAGGACGTGCAGGCCGACGTAGCCACCGGCGCGCGCGCCCGCGAGGTCGGTGTCGAGCCGGTCGCCGATGACGAGCGTCTCGCGCGCCCCCGCCCGGTCGACGGCCATCCGGTACATCGTCGGCGACGGCTTGCCCGCACTGTCCGGGACGACGCCCGTCGCGTTGCGCACCGCCCCGACGAGCGACCCGTTGCCGGGTGCGAAGCCGCGGGCCGTCGGCAGGCTGAGGTCGAGGTTGGACGCGACGTGCCACGCCCCGCGCTCGACGGCGTACGCGGCCTCCGCGAGCTGCGCCCAGCCGACATCGGGCGCGAACCCCTGCGCGACCGCGGCGGGGTCGTCGTCCGCCGACTCCACGACCACGAACCCGGCGGACCGCACGGCCGTGACGAGGCCCGCGCCGCCGACGACCAGCACCTTCGCGCCCGGCTCGAGCCGCGTGCGCAGCAGCTGCGCGGCCGCCTGGGCCGCCGTCATGACCTCCCCGGACCGGGTCGGGATCCCGAGCTCCGTCAGCTGGTCCGCGACCGACTCCGGCTCCCGCGACGCGTTGTTGGTGACGAACACCAGCCGCATCCCGCGCGCACGCGCCGACGTCAGCCCCTCGGCCGCACCGTCGATGGGCTCGTGCCCGCAGTACGCGACGCCGTCGAGGTCGACGAGCGCGAGGTCGAACCGGTCCGCGAGCGGCACGTCCGACCCGATGAGCCCCCCGCTCACGCGTCGTCCTCCTCGCCGCGCGCCACACCCTCGCGGTCCGCGACCTCGCGGTCCACGACGTCGCGATCCACGACTTCGCGATCCACGACGTCGGCGTCGAGCCCGCCATCGACCCCGCCGGCGCCGCCGGCGGCGAGCGCGGGCTCGTCCGTGTCTGCGTCGGGATGGACGTGGTCGGCGTCGCCCGCCTCGTCGAGGTGAGCGTTGCCGTCCGACGCGTCGACCCGCTCGAGCGCGTCGCGCGCCTCGTCGACGTCATCGGCACCGGAGGGCTCGTCGTCTCCGCCGAGGACATCGTCCTCGTCGAGCTCGTCGTCGCCTTCGGCCTCGCCGTCCCCGGCCAGGACATCGTCCCGGTCGGGCTCGTCCTCCCAGGCAGGCTCGTCGTCCCCGTCGAGGCCGTCGTCTCCTGCCGGCACGTCGTCAGTCGCGTCCAGCGCTCCGGCCCCGTCGCGACCTGCACCAGCCACGCCCGTCGACGCCTCGTCGATGTCCGACCCTGCGCCGTCGTCGTCCGTGTCGTCCTCGTCGTCGAGGTCGAAGACGACGACCTCCTCGTCGACGTCCCCCGCGGCCTCGGCGAGCTCGGCGGCGGAGTACCGCGCGAGCAGCGTCGCTGCCTCGTCGGCCCGCCCCGCCGCCTCGAGGGCCGTGGCGCGCGCCTGCGCGACACGGACGGCCAGCACTCCGGTCGCCTGCTGCACGGCAGGGCTCGACAACACGGCGACGGCCGCCTCCGACTGACCGAGGTCGAGCCGGGCACCCGACACGACGATCGCCAGCTCGATGCGAGCGTCGGCGTCCAGCGTCTCCGCCTCCGGCTCGTTGGCCAGGGCGATCGCGCGCTCAGGCCGCCCGAGCCCGCGCTCGCAGTCCGCCATGATCGGCAGGTGCTCCGACGAGCCGTTCAGCCGACGTACGGTGCGCAGCTCGCGCAGCGCCTCCGCGAACCGCCCGGTCCGGTACGCCGCAAGGCCCGCGGCCTCCCGCACGACGTCGATCCGCCCGGCACGCCGGACGGCGGCCTGGGCGTGCTCGTACGCGAGCTCCGGGTCGGTGTCGAGCAGTTGCCCGACGACGACCAGGTGCCGACCGACGCGCTCGGCGTTGTCCTTGGTCAGCGACCGCAGCCGCGCGCGCACCGACCGGTCGAGGTCGCCGAAGACGACGTCGTCCGGCACCGGCGGCGCCGGCACACGCTCGTCCTGCGGCGGCCGCGTCGCCCGCTGCTCGTCCCCGCGCACGTCGTCCCGGCCGCGCGGCGGCC
>NZ_JAAXOY010000466.1 GCF_012396155.1 Cellulomonas septica
CGTGCCGGTCGCCGCCGCCGCGGTGCCCGTGCTCGATCGCGCCGCCGCGCCCCGTGCCGGGCGCGGGCGCCTCGCCGTTCGGGTCGGTGTCGATCTCGATGATCGGGGTGCCGACGTCGACCGTCTGGCCGGGCTCCACGAGGATCGCCGAGACGACGCCCGTCCACGGGCTGGGCAGGTCGACGAGCGACTTCGCCGTCTCGATCTCGACGATCGTCTGGTTGACCTCGACGGCGTCCCCGACCGCCACGTGCCATGCGACGATCTCGGCCTCGGTCAGGCCCTCGCCCGCGTCGGGCAGCGGGAACTGCTGGTAGGTCGGCACGTGCGGGTCCTCCTCGGACGGGGCGGTCGGCGAGCGGGTCGGGTGAGCCCGCGCCGCCGCGTCAGGGGTGGCGACGCAGCGGCGCGGGCAGAGCCGTCAGAACGCGAGTGCGCGCTCGACGGCGTCCAGGACCCGGTCGAGACCGGGCAGGTAGTCGTGCTCGACCTTCGCGACCGGGTAGGGCGCGTGGAACCCGCCGACGCGCAGCACCGGCGCCTGCAGGTGGTAGAAGCACTCCTCGGTGATGCGGGCCGCGACCTCGCCGCCCGTCCCGTACAGCACAGGGGCCTCGTGCACGACGACGCAGCGGCCGGTGCGGCGGACCGACTCGGCGACCGTCGCGGTGTCGAGCGGGGACAGCGCGCGCAGGTCGACGACCTCGACGCTCGTGCCCTCCGCGGCGGCGGCCTCGGCGGCCTTGAGCGCGGTCTGCACGGTCGGCCCGTACGCCACGACGGTGACGTCGGTGCCCGCGCGCACGATCCGCGCCTTGTCGAGCAGCGGGCCGTCGGCGGGCGCGTCGAGGTCGACGTCCCCCTTCTCCCAGTAGCGGCCCTTGGGCTCGAAGAAGATCACCGGGTCGGGCGACGTGATCGACTGCTGGATCATCCGGTACGCCTCGACCGGGCTGGACGGGCTGACGACGCGCAGGCCCGCGGTGTGCGCGAACAGCACCTCGGGCGACTCGGAGTGGTGCTCGACCGCGCCGATGCCGCCGCCGTACGGGATGCGGATGACGACGGGCAGCGTCAGGCGGCCCTGCGAGCGGTAGTGCATCTTCGACAGCTGCGTCGTGATCTGGTCGAACGCGGGGAAGACGAACCCGTCGAACTGGATCTCGCACACCGGGCGGTAGCCGCGCAGCGCCAGGCCGATCGCGGTGCCGACGATGCCGGACTCCGCGAGCGGCGTGTCGACGACACGGTCCTCGCCGAAGTCCTTCTGCAGGCCGTCCGTCACGCGGAAGACGCCGCCGAGCTTGCCGATGTCCTCGCCCATGAGCAGCACGCGCGGGTCGTTCTCGAGCGCGCGCCGCAGGCCCAGGTTGATGGCCTTCGCGAACGTCAGACGCTGCGTGCCGCGGGTGCCGGCGTCCGCCGCGCGCACCTCGGTCGTGGTCGTGCTCACCGGTGGCTCCCTTCCCGCGACTGGCCGGCATCCGTGAACGACGCCTCGTACCGCTCGAACCAGGCCCGCTCGCCCTCGACGACGGCGTGCGGCGTGGCGTACACGTGCTCGAACATCGAGGCCGACGACGGGCGGCCCATCGCCCGGACCTCGGTGCGGATGCGCTCGCCGAGCGCGTCGGCCTCGTCGGCGACCTGCTCGACGAACTCGGCCGAGAGCTCGCCGAGCTGCTCGAGGTGCAGGCGGAGGCGGTCGATCGGGTCGCGGCGGCGCCAGTACTCCTCCTCCGCGCTGGACCGGTAGCGCGTCGGGTCGTCCGACGTGGTGTGCGCGCCCATGCGGTAGGTGAACGCCTCGACGAACGTCGGGCCGCCCCCGGTGCGTGCGCGCTCGAGCGCCTGCTGCGTGACGGCGTAGGTCGCGAGGACGTCGTTGCCGTCGACACGCACCGACGGGACGCCGAAGCCCGGGCCGCGGTCCGCGAGGGGCACGCGTGCCTGCTTGGTCGTCGGCTCGGAGATCGCCCACTGGTTGTTCTGGCAGAAGAACACGACGGGCGCGTTGTTCACGGCCGCGAAGACGAGCGCCTCGTTGACGTCGCCCTGCGACGTCGCGCCGTCGCCGAAGTAGACGACGACCGCCGCGTCCCGGTCCGGGTCGCCCGTGCCGACCAGGCCGTCGCGCTGGAGCCCCATCGCGTAGCCCGTCGCGTGGAGCGTGTGCGAGCCGATGACGAGCGTGTACAGGTGGAAGCCGTGGGCGACCGGGTCCCAGCCGCCGTGGTCGATGCCACGGAACAGCCGCAGCACCTGCGCGAGGTCGACCCCGCGGACGTGCGCGACGCCGTGCTCGCGGTAGCTCGGGAAGACGTGGTCGCGCGGGCTCATCGCGTGCGCGGAGCCGATCTGCGCGGCCTCCTGGCCGAGCCCCTGCGCGAACAGCGCGAGCTCGCCCTGACGCTGCAGCGACGTCGCCTCGGTGTCGAAGCGGCGCACCAGCACCATGTCGCGGTACAGCGCGCGCAGGCCGTCGGCGTCGAGGTGCGCGACGCGGGCGTCGAGGTCGGGGTGCGGGACACGCTCACCCGTGGGAGTCAGCAGCTGGACGAGACCGTCGTCGGTCGGCGGGCTGGTCTGGCTCACGCGGTTCTCCTTCACGCCGGCGGCGGTGGCCGCTCGTGGTCGGGCAGTCCGGGTCGTTGGCTCGAACCTACGTCAGCGTAGGCTACGCATGCGTAGGTTGCCCGCGAACCCGACGAACAAGGCTCGTCCGGACGCGTTGTGGAACCCCTACAGACCCCGTCGGCGGTTTTCAGCCGGTCGCGTCCTCACAGAACCCGCCGTGACCAGCCGATGACAGTGGTGAGGCGGTGAGCGCCACCGCGGGAAGGGGCCCGACGATGCGCGACGACGAGACCGGCGCGACCGGCGGCACCACCACGCCACCGGACCCCTCCCCCGCGGTCACAGCCGGCCGGGGCGTCGGCGCGCCGGCC
>NZ_JAAXOY010000467.1 GCF_012396155.1 Cellulomonas septica
CGCGTCGGCCGCCTCCAGTCGCGCGAGGTTGTCCCGGCCGGACAGGTACGGGTGGAACGCGGGCCCCTCGACGAGCGCGCCCACGCGCGGGAGCACGGACGCGGACGCCTCGGGGACGGGCGCGTCGAGCAGCCAGGCGGTACCGGCCGTCGGGCGCACCAGCCCGAGCAGCATGCGGATCGTCGTCGTCTTGCCCGACCCGTTGGGCCCGAGGAAGCCGTACACCGCGCCGCGCGGGACGCGCAGCGCGAGGTCGTCGACCGCGACCTGGCCGCCGCGGAACCGCTTCGTCAGCCCCTCCGTGCGCACGGCCAGGGGCCCGGTGTCGTCACCGGACCCCTGACCGACCCGCGCGGGGTCGAGCACGCTCGTGCTCACGCCAGCCCTTGCAGCGTCTCGGGCGACACCGCGCCGACCAGCACCCGGCCGTCGTCGGTGAGCAGGACGCTGAACAGGTCCGAGGTGACCACGCGACCGCCCGGGACGGGCTTCGCGATCGAGTCGAGCAGGGCCGACGGGTCGATCTCGCCCATGTCGGCCTTGTCCGACGGGTCGCCGCCGAAGTCCTCGAGCAGCGCCTGCGCGCTGTCGGACCCGATCGTCGGCTCGTGCTCCTCGAGCTCGGCCAGCGCCTCCGGGTCGCCCGCGAGCGCCCCGGCCACGTCGACGCCGCTCACCTCGACGACCGTGTCCCAGCCCTCGCCGTGCACCGTGACGCCCTGCGGCAGCGCGCCGTCGGTGTGCTCCTGCTCCGCAGCCGCGATCTCGGCCTCGGTCGGCAGCGGCACGACGACCTCGCGGACCTGCGCGCCCGCGGGCGGCGAGAACGTGAGGACGGAGTCGGACGGCGTCGCGAAGGAGACGTCGGTGAAGCCGACCTCGAGCGCGGGCTCGGCGTCGTCCGACGCGCTCCACACCTGCACGCGCAGCGGCGTCCACTCGGTCGCGTCGACCGCGACCACGACGCGCCCGACGAGCGTCGTCGTGCTCTTCGGCGTGACGACGAGCTGGTAGGCGTCGCGCCCGGCGACCGTCGTCTGGCCGTCGACGGACACCGTCGAGAGCTCCTGCGCGTGCGCGAGGGCCTGCTCGGCCGCGTCCTGCGGCGTCGGCAGGTCGCCCTGCACGGCGGGCCCCTCGGTCGCGAGCTTCTCGAGCGTCGCGGCGTCGGCCGGGTCGACCGTGTAGTGCACGACCTCGTCGTCGTCGCTCGAGTACGTCCAGGCCTGCGTGCCGTCGTGCACGACCGAGTACTCGGACGCGGCGCCGAGCAGCGCGACGCGCGACCGCTGCTCGCCGTCGGACCACAGGCGCAGCGTCGACGAGCCCGACATCAGGTTGACGGGGTCGGCGCTCGCGCCGCCCGGGCCGAACGGGAGCGAGGGCAGGCCGAGGCGCGCGGTGTAGACGACCGTGCCGGACAGGGCCGGCGCGTCCTTCTCGACGACGTTCGCGACGAGCTGCTCGGGCGTGACGGGCGGCAGGCCGTCGTCGCCCGCGCTCGCGAACAGCGGCGGGCCCATGACGGCGGCGCCGACGGCGACGGCGGCCACGGCGGGCACCGCCCACCGGGCTCGGGGGGACAGGGACCGGCGTGCCGGGGCCGCCGGTTGCGGGGTGGGCTGTGTCTCGGTCATGAGACCACTGTGCGGCACGCCCCCTGTGGGCATCCTGAGACGCACTCCGCCTGCCGGGTGGCCCCCCCGCGTGCGGCGGGTGGCATGCTGCCGACGTGCGGGTACTCGTGGTGGACGACGAGCGCGGCTTGACGAGCGCGCTGCACCGCGGGCTGTCCGCCGAGGGCTTCGCGGTGGACGTCGCGCACGACGGCGACACCGGTCTGCGCATGGCGCTCGACCACGAGTACGACGCGATCGTCCTCGACATCATGCTGCCGCGGCGCAACGGGTACGACGTCGTGACGGCCCTGCGTGCGCAGGACGTCTTCACGCCCGTGCTGCTGCTGTCCGCGAAGGACGGGGAGTACGACGTGGCCGACGGGCTCGACGTCGGCGCCGACGACTACCTGACGAAGCCGTTCGCGTTCGTGGTGCTCGTCGCCCGGCTCCGCGCGCTCCTGCGCCGCCCGCCGCAGGTGCGGCCCGCGGTGCTGACCGTCGGGGACCTGGTCCTGGACCCGTCGGCCCGGACCGTGACGCGCGGCGGCGAGGAGGTCGTGCTGACCGTGCGCGAGCTCGCGCTGCTCGAGTACCTCATGCGGCACGCCGACCGTGTCGTCGGCAAGGTCGAGCTGCGCGACCACGTGTGGGAGGGCACCGGCGAGGACGTCAACGTCGTCGAGGTCTACGTCGGCTACCTGCGGCGCAAGCTCGGGCGCGACACGGTCGCGACGGTCCGCGGTGCCGGGTACCGCGTGGCCGGCTGACGCCGTGGCGCGCCGACGGGTCTGGCGCGGGTCGCTGCGGCTGCGGCTGACCGCGCTCACCGCGGGGCTGCTCATGGTGACGCTCGCGGTCGGGGCGGTCGTGCTCACGTCGGTGCTGTCCGCCGGGCGGGTCTCCGCGCTCGACGAGACCGTGCGCGACCGCGTCGACACCGTCGCCGACCTCGCCGACGCCGACCGCGTGCCCGACCCGCTGCCCGTCGCCGAGCGCGGCGAGATCGCGCAGCTCCTCGACGCCGACGGCCGCGTGCTCGCGACGTCGGCCAACGCGTCCCGCACCCTGCCGCTGCTGCCCGCCGACACGCTCGCGGCGCTGCGCCCGCACGGCGACGAGGTGATCGTCTCGACCACGACCGACAGCGGCTACGACCCCGACGCGCGCGTCGCGCTGCGCAACGCGACCTACCGCGGTGAGCCGGTCGTGGCGGTCGCGACCGTGCCGCTCGACGAGGT
>NZ_JAAXOY010000468.1 GCF_012396155.1 Cellulomonas septica
CGGCGGCCCGTGAGCGGCACGTCGCGCGCGGCAAGCTCCTCACGCGCGAGCGGATCGACGTGCTGCTCGACGAGGGCAGCCCGTTCCTCGAGGTCGCGCCGCTCGCCGCGCACGGCGTCTACGACGACGACGCGCCCGCCGCCGGGGTCGTCGCGGGCATCGGGCTCGTCGCCGGGCGGCACGTCATGGTCGTCGCCAACGACGCCACCGTGAAGGGCGGCACGTACTACCCGCTCACCGTGAAGAAGCACCTGCGGGCGCAGGAGATCGCGCGCGAGAACCGGCTGCCGTGCGTCTACCTCGTCGACTCGGGCGGCGCGTTCCTGCCGATGCAGGACGAGGTGTTCCCCGACCGCGACCACTTCGGGCGCATCTTCTTCCACCAGGCGCGCATGTCCGCCGAGGGCATCCCGCAGGTCGCGTGCGTGCTCGGCTCGTGCACCGCGGGCGGCGCCTACGTCCCGGCGATGTCCGACGAGACCGTCATCGTGCGCGGGCAGGGGACGATCTTCCTCGGCGGGCCGCCGCTGGTCCGGGCCGCGACGGGCGAGGTCGTCACGGCCGAGGAGCTCGGCGGCGGCGAGCTGCACGCGCGCACGTCGGGCGTGACCGACCACCTCGCCGAGGACGACGCGCACGCCCTCGCGATCGTCCGCGACATCGTCTCGACCCTGCCGCGCCCGACGACGACCGCGTGGGACGTCGTCGAGCCGCGACCCCCGGCCGTGCCGCCCGAGGACCTGTACGGCGTCGTCCCGACCGACCTGCAGACGCCCTACGACGTGCGTGAGGTGATCGCGCGGCTCGTCGACGGCTCCGAGCTGCACGAGTTCAAGCGCGAGTACGGCCAGACGCTCGTGACCGGGTTCGCGCGGCTGCACGGGCACCCCGTCGGGATCGTCGCGAACAACGGCGTGCTGTTCAGCGAGTCCGCGCTCAAGGGCGCGCACTTCGTCGAGCTGTGCGACCAGCGCGGCATCCCGCTCGTGTTCCTGCAGAACATCTCCGGGTTCATGGTCGGGCGCGACTACGAGGCCGGGGGGATCGCCAAGCACGGCGCGAAGATGGTGACCGCCGTCGCCACGACGCGCGTCCCCAAGCTCACCGTCGTGATCGGCGGCTCGTTCGGCGCCGGGAACTACTCGATGTGCGGGCGCGCGTACTCCCCGCGGTTCCTGTGGATGTGGCCCGGTGCGCGCATCTCCGTCATGGGCGGCGCGCAGGCCGCGTCGGTGCTCGCGACAGTCCGGCGCGACCAGGTCGAGGCCCGCGGCGGCACGTGGGACGCCGCCGACGAGGAGGCCTTCCGCGCGACGCTGCGGACGCAGTACGAGACCCAGGGCAGCCCGTACTGGTCGACCGCGCGGCTCTGGGACGACGGCGTGATCGACCCGCTCGACACCCGTCGCGTGCTCGGCATGGCGCTCGACGTGTGCGCGACCGTGCCGCTCGACGCGCCCCGGCCCGCGCTGTTCCGGATGTGACGCCGTGACCGCGACCGACCCCGCCACCACCGGTCCCGCCGCGGCCGTGCCCGTGCGCGCGGCTGCGGCGCCGCTGTTCGGGTCCGTGCTCGTCGCCAACCGTGGCGAGATCGCGTGCCGCGTGATCGCGACGCTGCGTCGCCTCGGCATCCGGTCGGTCGCCGTGTACTCCGACGCCGATCGCGACGCGCGGCACGTCGCGCTCGCGGACACCGCCGTCCGGCTCGGACCCGCGGAGCCGCGCGCGAGCTACCTGGACGTCGACGCCGTGGTCCGGGCCGCGCGCGTCGCGGGCGCCGACGCCGTGCACCCGGGGTACGGGTTCCTGTCCGAGAACGCCGACCTGGCGCGCGCGTGCGCGGACGCCGGGATCGTGTTCGTGGGTCCCGGCGTGCGGGCGCTCGACGTCATGGGCGACAAGGTCCGGGCCAAGGACCACGTGGTCGCCGCGGGCGTCCCGGTGATCCCGGGCGTCGCGCTCGCGGGGATGACGGACGACGAGGCGGTCGCGGCGGCCGGGCGGCTGGGCTTCCCGGTGCTCGTGAAGCCGTCCGCAGGTGGTGGTGGGAAGGGCATGACGGTCGTCCGGCGCGCGGACGACCTGGCCGACGCGCTGGTCGCGGCCCGTCGCGTCGCCGCTGCGGCGTTCGGCGACGACACCCTGCTCGTCGAGCGCCTCGTCACGACCCCGCGGCACATCGAGGTGCAGGTGCTCGCCGACGCCCACGGGCACGTCGTCCACCTCGGCGAGCGCGAGTGCTCGCTCCAGCGGCGCCACCAGAAGGTCGTCGAGGAGGCGCCGTCACCGCTGCTCGACGAGGCCACGCGCGCCCGGATCGCCGCCGCGGCCTGCGACGTCGCGCGCAGCGTCGACTACGTCGGGGCCGGGACCGTCGAGTTCCTGGTCTCGGACGAGGCGCCCACGGAGTTCTTCTTCATGGAGATGAACACGCGCCTGCAGGTCGAGCACCCCGTCACGGAGCTCGTCACCGGGCTCGACCTCGTCGAGCAGCAGCTCCGCGTCGCCGCGGGCGAGCCGCTGGCGTTCGCCCAGGACGACGTCCGACTGCACGGGCACGCCGTCGAGGCGCGCGTGTACGCCGAGGACCCGTCGCGCGACTTCCTGCCGACGACCGGCACGGTCCTGGTCCTCGACGAGCCGGCGTGCGAGGGTGTGCGGGTCGACAGCGCGCTGCTCCCCGGCCTGGAGATCGGCACGACGTACGACCCGATGCTCGCGAAGGTCGTCGCGCACGGTGCCGACCGGGCCGAGGCGCTGCGGCGGCTCGACGCGGCCCTCGCGGGGACGGTCGTGCTGGGCGTGCGCACCAACGTCGGCTTCCTGCGCCGCGTGCTCGCGGACCCCGACGTGCGCGCCGGACGGCTCGACACGGGCCTCCTCGGCCGCCTCCTGCCCGGCCCTGGCGACGACGACGGGCCTGACCGGTTCGCGGACGGCG
>NZ_JAAXOY010000469.1 GCF_012396155.1 Cellulomonas septica
CGCGACGCCCGCGGCCGCGAGCGCCTGCCGGTAACCCTCGGTCCGCTGCCGGGCGGCCGCCGTCTCGGCGTCGCCCGGGGCACCGACGACGGCGATGCGCCGCACGCCCGTCGCGAGCAGGTGCTCGGTCAGGTCGCGCGCGCCCGCGACGCTGTCGACGCCCACCTGGTCCGTCCGGTCCTGCTCGACCTCGCCGATCAGGACCGTGGGCGGCAGCGGACCCCGCGCGACGTGCTCGTCGACCACCGACTCGGCCAGCGAGACCGGGTTGAGCACGAGCCCGTCGACGAGGTGCGAACGGGCCCGGGACAGCAGCGCCTGCTCACGGTGCGGCTCCGCGGCCGTCTCCTCGATCTGCACGCTCCACCCGCGCGCGTGCCCCTCCTCGACGAAGTGGTGCGCGACCTCCGCCGAGTACGCGGTCGACAGGTCGGGCAGCGCGAGCGCGATGAGGCCGTACCGCCCGTTGCGCAGCCCGCGCGCCCCCAGGTTCGGCACGTAGTCGAGGTCGGCGAGCGCCTGCTCGACGCGCGCCCGCGTCTCCGGCTTGACGAACGCGGTGCCGTTGATGACGTTCGACACCGTCTTCGGGGACACCCCCGCACGCAGCGCGACGTCCTTCACGGTGGACCGCATCGTCGACCTCTCCTCGACCGCCGGTGGGCGCCCATTGTCCCGACGGCGACGAGCCGCGGTCCACACCGTTCCCACACAGGGACGCACGTCGGGGCCACGGGCGGGCACGTACCCTGGACGTCATGCTGACGACGACCCTCGGGGCCGCCCTGCACGCCGCCGGCCCCGTCGCCACGCTCGGGCCGGACTTCCTCGACCCCGACCACATGATCTCGTCGTTCGGGACCGCGGTCGTCATCGGCATCGTCGCCGTCATCTTCATCGAGACCGGGCTGCTGTTCCCCATCCTGCCCGGCGACTCGCTGCTCTTCACCGCGGGCGCGCTGGTCGCGCAGGACCTGTTCCCGGTGCACATCAACATCTGGATGCTGTGCGGGCTGCTGTTCCTCGCGGCGTTCCTCGGCGACCAGACCGCCTTCTTCATCGGCCGGCGGCTCGGCCCGCGCGTGTTCAACAAGCCCGACTCGCGCTTCTTCAAGAAGAAGTACATCGACCAGACGTACGCGTACTTCGACAAGTACGGCGGCCGGACGATCATCGTCGCGCGCTTCGTCCCCATCGTGCGCACGTACGCGCCCGTCGCCGCGGGCGTCGGCAACATGCGCTACCGCCACTTCGTCACCTACAACGCCGTCGGCGCGCTCCTGTGGGGCGTGGGCGTGACGATGCTCGGCTACCTGCTCGGCAACATCCCGTTCGTCAAGGAGAACATCGAGGGCCTGCTCGTCCTCATCGTCCTGCTGTCGGTCGTGCCGATGGGCATCGAGCTGCTGCGCGCGCGCCGCCACCGCGACGACGCGCCGCTCGACGCCGACGGCCGCGACACCCGCTACGACGAGCAGTCCGAGCGCGAGGCCGTCGAGCGCAAGGTGTTCGGCGAGTGACGCGGGAGATCCGCTCGTGGCTGTCGGACATGGACGGCGTCCTCGTGCACGAGGGCACCGCCCTGCCGGGCGCCGCCGAGTTCGTGACCGCGCTGCGGGACGGTGACCGCCCCTTCCTGGTCCTCACGAACAACTCGATCTTCACGCCGCGCGACCTCGCGGCCCGCCTGCGGGCCAGCGGCCTCGACATCCCCGAGCGCGCCATCTGGACCTCCGCGCTCGCGACCGCGCAGTTCCTCACCGACCAGATGCCCGGCGGCTCCGCCTACACGATCGGCGAGGCCGGTCTCACCACCGCGCTGTACGAGGCCGGGTACACGCTCACGTCGTCGGACCCGGACTTCGTGGTCCTCGGCGAGACGCGCACCTACTCGTTCGAGGCGATCACCCAGGCCATCCGGCTCATCCAGGGCGGCGCACGCTTCATCGCGACCAACCCCGACGTCACCGGCCCGTCGGCCGAGGGCGACCTGCCCGCGACCGGTGCCGTCGCCGCGATGATCTCCGCCGCGACCGGTCGCCAGCCGTACTTCGTCGGCAAGCCCAACCCGATGATGATCCGGTCCGCGCTCAACCGGATCGACGCGCACTCCGAGACCACCGTCATGGTCGGCGACCGCATGGACACCGACGTCGTCGCGGGGATCGAGGCCGGCCTGCGGACGATCCTCGTGCTGTCGGGGTCGACCCGACGCGAGGACGTCGAGCGCTTCCCCTTCCGCCCGAGCGAGATCGCCGACTCCGTCCAGGACCTCGTCGACCGCGTCTGACGTCACCCGCCCGGCTCCCGCGCCGGCCGTCGGCGGCGGGTCATACTGACCCGTCCCCGCAGGTCAGGAGCACCGTGCAGATCTTCGTCAAGACCCTCACCGGCAAGACCATCGCCCTCGAGGTCGAGCCGTCCGACACGATCGAGGCCGTCAAGCAGAAGATCCAGGACAAGGAAGGCATCCCGCCGGACCAGCAGCGGCTCGTCTTCGCCGGGAAGCAGCTCGAGGACGGGCGCTCGCTCGCGGACTACGACATCCAGAAGGAGTCGACGCTCCACCTGGTGCTGCGCACGACCACGCCGCAGCTCGCCCCCGCGGTGTCGTCGGTCGGTGCGAGCGGCGCGACGGTCTCCTGGACGGCCCTGCCCGCCGCGACCGACGGGTACGCCGTCACGTGGTCCGCCGACGGCACGACGTGGTCGGCGCCGGTCACGACCGCCGGGACCAGCGTCGCGCTGGCGGGCCTCCCCGCGGCGACGACGGTGACCGTGCGGGTCGAGGCGGTCGGGCTCACCGTCGTCGAGACCGTCACGCTCACCACCGCGGCAGCACCCGTGGTCGCACCCGTCGTCCCCGCGGTCCCGCAGCAGCCGGTCGTGGTGCCGTCGGCCGTCGCCGCGAGCACCGCCGCGCCCGTGCGCGGTGCCGAG
>NZ_JAAXOY010000047.1 GCF_012396155.1 Cellulomonas septica
GAGGGCGGTCGCCGGGGGATCGGTCGACGCGTCGCGCGGCGGCGCGTCGTGCACGGCCCGCGCGGGGCGCGACGTGCCGCGGGTGGTCCTGGCGTGAGGGCCGTCGTGCAGCGCGTGACGCGCGCGTCCGTGACGGTCGACGGCGAGGTCGTCGGGTCGATCGACCGCCCCGGGCTGGTCGCGCTGGTCGGCGTGACGCCGGGCGACGGTCCCGCGCAGGTCGAGCTGGTCGCCCGCAAGATCGCCGAGCTGCGGATCCTGCGCGACGAGCGGTGCGCGGTCGAGGTCGGCGCGCCCGTGCTCGTCGTCAGCCAGTTCACGCTCTACGCCGACACCCGCAAGGGTCGCCGGCCGACGTGGAACGCCGCAGCCCCGGGTCCGGTCGCCGAGCCGCTCGTCGAGGCGGTCGTCGCGGCGCTGCGCGAGCGCGGGCTCGAGGTCGCGACCGGGGTGTTCGGCGCGGACATGGCGGTCGAGCTCGTCAACGACGGGCCGGTGACGATCCTGCTGGAGTCGTCACCGGCCGCCGTCTGACGGGTCAGGACTTCGCGAAGGTGTGCGACCAGATCTCCGCGCCGTCGGCGTTGACGTAGACGTACCGGACCTGCGGGTCCGTCGTGATGCCCTGGCCCTCCATCTCGGGGAACACGGCGGAGTCGCAGACCTCCTGGAGCTGGTCGACCTGGCCGTCGAGCGCGCTCGCGGTCGCGGGGGCGTCGAGCTGCTCCGCGTAGGTGTACGTGTAGACGACGGTGCTCGGCTGCTCGCCGGTGATCGTGATCGCGGAGTACGTGCCGTCGAACTGCGACATGAGCTGCGGGACGGTGGCCTGCAGGGCCGTGACGTAGGCGTCGAGCGCGGCCGCCTGGTCGTCGCCGGAGTCGGCCGAGTCGTCGGTGGCCTCGGTGTCCGTCGCGGGCGCCTCCTTGGTCGGGGCGGCGGTCGTCGTCTCCTCGGCCTCGGGGCTCGACGACGAGCACGCCGCGGTGAGGGAGAGCGCGGTCGCGATCAGCAGCGCGGCTGCGGCGCGCCGGGTGGTGGTCTGCACGGGTGGTCCTCTTTCGGTCTGCGTCGACGTGTGGTGCCGCCGGACGCCGGTGTCCCGAGGCGGGAGAAGTCTTACAGGGGTCGCATCGGTTGTCAGGGGCACCCGGAGGGCGAGACGTGACGACCGGGCCCGGGTCGACGGGCACGACCAGGCCAGTGCGGTCCTTGTGAGCGCTCACAAAGGCGTGCGACCAGCCGATCAGTCATGACGCGGCCTCCACACGGGATGCCTGACACGGAAGGCACCATCCGAATGTCTGCACGCACGTCCTCCCGCGCCCGGCGCGGGGCATCGGCCGCCGCCGCGGCCGCCCTGACCGCCGCTCTGACCGCCGTCGCCACGGTCCCCGCGTCCGCCGTCCCCCCGGCCGCGACCGTCACCGTCGCGCCCGCTGCGCTGTCGAACGACGACACCCCCAACTTCGCCGGCACGACCGACGGCCTCGGCGGCGCGGTCGACATCACGATCGACGGCGCCACCACGTCCACGCCCTCCGACCCGGTGGGCGGGTGGGAGTTCGAGAGCCCGGCGCTCGCCGACGGCCCGCACACCTACAGCGTCGAGTACCTGGGCGAGACGATCGGCTCCGGCACGTTCACGGTCGACACGGAGGCGGCCCTCGCGGTCACGCCCCCGGTCTTCGAGCGCCCGGACCGGCACACGACCGCCACCTCGCTCACGTTCGGCGTGACCAGCGAGCCCGGCGCCACCGTGACCTACAGCCTCGACGGCGACGAGCCCGTCGTCGTCGCCGGGGGCACGGTCCAGCTGTCCGGCCTGACCGAGGGATTCCACTCCATCGACTTCGCCGTCGTGGACGCGGCCGGCAACCACAACGGCACCTCGTGGGACTGGACCGTCGACTCCTCGGTCGTGGCCCCGTCCGTCCCGGCGACCCTCTCCTTCGCCGCGACCGTCGACGAGCAGACCACGATCGACCTCGACGACTACGTGACCGCGGGCACCCACGCGGTCACCGGGTTCGACGCGTGGACCCCGGACGGCGAGGCGCTCGGCTTCCAGTTCGACTGGGAGGACACGCACGTCGTCACGCTGTACCCGCGGACGGCGGGCACGTTCACGTTCACGTTCTCCGTCTGGACGGAGGAGGGCGAGCAGTCGAACGAGTCGACCGTGTCGGTCGAGGTCGCCGAGGCGCCGCTGGTGTCCGCGTCGTGGCTGGCGAAGCCCGACGCGTCCACCACGTCGACGACCGCCCGGTTCGCCGTCGCGACCGACCCCGGTGCGACCCTCGAGTACGTCGTCGACCTGCCCGAGGGCGCCCAGAGCGTCACGCCGGTGGAGGTCGACGGCACCGAGTTCACCCTGACGGGCCTCGCGGTCGGTCGCCACACGATCCGGGTCTACGCGGTGGCCGGCGGCCACTACTCGCAGCCGCTGGACTACGTCTGGGACGTCGTCGCCACGGGCTCCGCTCCCGCGCAGCCGACCGCGCCGACCGCCCCCGCACCGTCCGCACCCGCCCCCGTCCTGTCGAAGGACGCGATCCCCGCGGCGCAGATCGCGCAGGGCATCAAGCGCGGGGCCACCGGCCCGTCGGTCGTGATCATCCAGCGGATCGTCGGCACCCCGCAGGACGGCGTCTTCGGGCCCGCCACGCGGGCGGCGGTCGTCGCGTTCCAGCGGACCCACGGCCTGGTCGCCGACGGCATCGTCGGTCCGCGGACCTGGGCCGTGCTCGTGCAGGTCGCCAACGGCGGGACGACCGTGCGCCCGGCCGCCGCGGGCCCGGTCTCGCAGGCCCTGATCAACCGTGGCATCACCAGCGGGGCCACGGGGCAGGCGGTCATCCTCATCCAGCGCGCGGTCGGCGCGCAGGCGGACGGCCGGTTCGGCCCCCGCACCAAGGCGGCGGTGAAGGCGTTCCAGAAGGCACACGGTCTGGTGGCCGACGGCATCGTGGGTCGCCTGACCTGGGCGAAGATCCTCGAGGTCGGCGCTCGCTGACCCGACACCGCACGACCGCCCGGGGCGGGTTGCCTGACCCGCAGCCCGCCCCGGGTCCGTCTGCAGGCCGCACACGGAGAAGGGCCCCTCGGAGCAAGCGTCCGAGGGGCCCTCGTGGTGGTGCTCCTGCGGTTGGCCCGGGATGTGCGCCTGGTCTGAACTTTCGCCGTTCGGGGCCGAGGCGCCAACGCCAGCCTTCCGGTCGGCGCGTCGCACTGTGTCGCGTCCTTCTGCGCCGACTCCGTATCGGTTCGAGGCTGGGGCGGTCGTCGACCGACTCAACGGCCGACTTGGAGAACCGGATGAGAGTTTTTCGGAACCTCCCACGCCACGCCCGGCGCTCCGCTACGTTCCCCTCACCTGTCACAACGGTGTCTACAGGTTTCATAGGGCCGTGAGAAAAATGGCCTGGCATGAGGGAGCGTGAGTTGTCAGAAGAAGTTCCTCGGCCTGTCCCGGCCGTGCCGTCCAGGCGTGGACGCGTCATCCGGTGGTTGTCGACGATGGTGATACTCGCGGGCGCGCTGACCCTGGCGAGTGCGGGCGCGCGCAGGCGTACAACCTGAACCTTCCGAAGGTCCAGCAGGAAAAGGGCAACTGGTGCTGGGCAGCCTCGACCCAGGCGATCATGAAGTACCACGGGGTGACACCGTCGTACTCGCAGTGCAATCTCGTGAATGTCGCTCTGGGGACGAGCAACTGCCCCGACCAGGCAGGCTCGTTCTACGGGGACATCGACGATCTGTACAACCACTTCGGGCGGTCCCCGGGCACGAAGGTCGCGTACATCGTGAACTTCGCGACGATGAAGAGCCGTGTGGACGCTGGCCGTCCGCTGCAGATTCGGTACGGGTACAAGAGCAGTCTGCTGACGACGGGTCATGTGGTCACCGTCTACGGGTACAGCGGGTCGTCCACCGTGTACTGGCTGGACACGGCCACCGGCCAGTTCGTGTCGGGCAGCTACGACTACCTCTATGCGAACGGCACGTGGACAGGCACCAACAGCCGCTACAACCAGGGAGTGTGAGCACGTGAGCGCGATGAGGCGGCTTGCGGTGGTTGCGTTCGCCACGCTCGTGGTTGTCCCCATGGGGGCGTCCGCTGCGTGGTCGCAGGATGAGCAGGCTCCGCCTGCCGAGATCGAGCAGTTTTTCTCCGACGAAGCAGCGACCGAGGTTGCGGAGATGTTGGAGGACCCGACGACACTGGCCCTGGACGGGTCTGCGGAGGCGTCGAAGGCCGCACGATCAGCTTCAGAGGCGGGCGGTGCGGTGACGTTCGGCGAGCCGCGCACGGTGTACAAGTTCACGCACGCGTTCACTCGTGGCGACGCCAAGGGCAACATCGTCGAGCCGGATGGCACGTGGGTCGCGCCGGTGTTCGACTCCAGCGGCGCCAGCGCGGGTGTCGCCCTCGCCTGGTACGCGAACGGGAAGGCTGACCCGGAGCTCGCGGTGGTCCAGTGGGACCCCGAGCTCGCTACCCAGATCGCCGCAGCGCCGGCGGCTCCGCTGGTGTCGTATCCGGAAATGGCCGCTTGGTACACGCTCAAGGGCAATCATCTGACGGACCTCAGTGGTGTGAAGTACCAGGTGAAGCAGTACGCGAAGTCGTTGAGCGACTATTACGCGGACATCGACGCGAACCCGAATCCCGGCTCGGACATGGTCGGCGGTACGAACATCTTCGTGCCGCAGTTGGTGCTATTCCAGCCAAAGGGAATTGCGACGGTTGCGGCGATCGGCGCCTTGCTCGTCGCGGGAGGGGTGCTGCTGCGGAGGCGTGCGCGTCTGGCTCATGCGGAGCCCTCCGAAGGTAGTGAGGCCGCGCGCAACTCGGGAGTCGACCCTGAGTGAGTAGAGTCGGCGCTTTCCCGCCGAGGTTGATCGCGCGTGAGCGTCTCGGGCGTCCCGTACCCCTGTGCTGAGGGGTGCGGGACGTCTGCGTTCCGGGACGTTCGCCCCGTGAAGCCGCGAGTGGTCCTCCCTGCGACGCCCGAGGCTGACAGGTGCCCGAGGTCGGGCCGACATGGTTCAACTTGCTACGGACAACCGACTGGAGCCTCTGCGACGATCATCCCGATCGCGATCGAGGACCTGGGGGGCGACGTCGCAGGCCATGCTGAGCGACGAGCGAACTGCGTCAGCGATCACCTGCGGTGCGACCTCGGCGCACCCCTGCGACGCCGTGCGGCAGGGTGCAACAACACGCGTCCTGGAGCCGCCTCACGACCTGCTGGAACGCCCCGATCTGGCCAAAACTGTACGTCGGCTGTGCAGGACGCCCCGCAGACGGTGTCGAGCCGCGATCGAAGCCTCTGGCGAAGGCGCAAACCCTCGACGAGTTCGAGGGGTCCGTGGCACGGAGAAGGCCCCTCGGAGTAAGCGTCCGAGGGGCCTTCCCGTGGCCGCAGGTCCGCGTCCGCCGGAGGACCGGCGAGGACACCGCTGCGACGGTGCGGTTCCTGCCCGTCACCCGGCGTCTCTCCGGTTCCGTCGCCCGGGGGGCGTCGGCGCCGTCGGTCCGCCGCGGGCGGGTAGGACTGCGTCCGGCCTTCCGGTCCGTTGCGACCCCTGTGTCGTCGTCCACAGGCCGACGAGTCGCCTCGTCGAGATGGTCGCCCGTTCTCCGGTCGGCCCGTGCCCGGCAGCCCTCGTCGCGGGTGGTCCGCCCTCGAAAGGGCCTCTCACCTGCGATCTTGGTGCTGTCGAGCTCGTTGGTGAAGTTCTAGTCCTGTCGCGTGGGGGCGTGCAAGGGGGGCGAGAGGCCGACTTTTGTCCACCGCTGCGCCCACAGGTGCGTCCACAGCTCGTGCAGGGCCGACGCCGGTTGCCCACAGGGCTGTGGACGGAATGTGTGGACACGCCACCCGCAGTTCACCCGTCCGGGGCAGGGCGCTCGTTAGGCTTGCCCCAGGCCCCTCGGTGTAAGCGACCGAGGGGCCTTCGTCATGCCGACGCCCGGCTCGTTCCCGCTCGCGCCTGGTGGCGTCGTCCCGGCTGTTGCTGCGCCGCACGTCACCGCGAGACCCTCGGCGCATTCACTACCGCCTGGTAGGTTTTCGTCGACCGGTGGTCGCGAGGACGAGGAGCCGTCATGGGGTACGCACCGTTCGACGTCGAGCACGTGCCGGCCGCGCTCACCCTCGAGGAGAAGGCCGCCCTCACGTCGGGCAGCGACTTCTGGCACGCGAAGGGCGTCGAGCGCCTGGGCGTCCCCGCCGTGATGCTCACCGACGGCCCGCACGGCCTGCGCAAGCAGCGCAGCGGCGCCGACCACCTCGGCCTCTTCGACTCCGTCCCGGCGACCTGCTTCCCGACGGCGGCCGCGCTCGGGTCCACGTGGGACGTCGACCTCGTCCGTCGCGTCGGCGAGGCCCTCGGCCGCGAGACCCGCGCGCACGACGTCGCCGTCCTCCTCGGTCCGGGCGTCAACATCAAGCGGACACCGCTGTGCGGGCGCAACTTCGAGTACGTCTCCGAGGACCCGGTCGTCGCGGGCGAGATCGGCGTCGCGCTCGTCGACGGCATCCAGAGCCAGGGCGTCGGCACGTCGCTCAAGCACTACGCGGCCAACAACCAGGAGACGGACCGCATGCGCGTGTCCGCGGAGGTCGACGAGCGGACGCTGCGCGAGATCTACCTGCCCGCGTTCGAGCGCATCGTCACGCGTGCGCAGCCGTGGACCGTCATGTGCGCGTACAACAAGCTCAACGGCACCTTCGTGTCCGAGCACCACTGGCTGCTCACCGAGGTCCTGCGCGACGAGTGGGCGTTCGACGGCCTCGTCGTGAGCGACTGGGGTGCCGCGCACGACCGCGTCGCCGCGCTCGACGCCGGCCTCGACCTCCAGATGCCCGCCGCCGGCCCGCGTCCCGACGAGGCCGTCGTCGACGCCGTCCGCGCCGGGATGCTCGACGAGGCAGTCCTCGACACCGCCGTGCGCCGCGTGCTTCGCCTGATCGCCCGCGCGCTGCCCGCTCTTGAGGACACCGACGCGACGATCGACGCCGACGCGCACCACGCGCTCGCCCGCGAGGCCGCCGCGGCCGGTGCCGTCCTGCTGAAGAACGACGCCGTCGACGGCGTACCCGTGCTCCCGCTCGACGACGGCGACGGGCTGCTGGTCGTGGGCGAGTTCGCCCGCACCCCGCGCTACCAGGGCGCCGGCTCCTCGCAGGTCGTCCCCACCCGCCTCGACGACGCGCTCACCGCGCTCCGGGCGGCCACGGGCACGGACCTGCCGTTCGAGCCCGGCTTCACGATCTCGGGCGGGCCGACAGGCGACGACGACGCGCTCCGCGCGGCCGCGGTGGAGGCGGCCCGTGCGGCGCGCACCGTCGTCGTCTTCCTCGGCCTGCCCGGGCCCGACGAGTCCGAGGGCTACGACCGCCCCCGGCTGGGCCTCCCCGACCACCAGGTCGCCACGCTCGAGGCGGTCGCCGCGGTGAACCCGCGCGTCGTCGTCGTGCTCGCCAACGGGTCCGCCGTCTCGCTGCCGTGGCGCGACCGCGCCGCCGCCGTGCTCGAGACGTGGCTCGGCGGACAGGCGGGCGGCTCGGCCGTCGCCGACCTGCTGCTCGGGACCGTCGCGCCGTCCGGCCGCCTCGCGGAGTCGATCCCGCTGCGCATCGAGGACACCCCCGCGTTCGGCAACTTCCCCGGCGAGGGCGGCGTCGTCCGGTACGGCGAGGGCGTCCTGGTCGGGTACCGCTGGTACGACACGCGCGGCGTCGACGTCGCCTACCCGTTCGGCCACGGGCTGACGTACACCACGTTCGGTTACTCGGACGTCCGGGCACGGGCGCTCGGCGAGGGCGCCGACGTGCGCGTCGAGGTGTCCGCGACCGTCGCCAACACCGGCGACCGTCCCGGCGCCGAGGTCGTGCAGGTCTACGTCCGCGACCCCGAGGCGTCCGTGCTGCGGCCGACGCGCGAGCTCAAGGCGTTCGCCAAGGTCGCCCTGGACCCCGGCGAGTCGCAGACCGTGACGTTCACGCTCGACGCGCGCGACCTGTCGTACTGGCACCCCGGGCTGCGGCGGTGGGTCGTCGAGGGCGGCACGTTCGTCGTCGAGGTCGGGGCGTCGTCGCGCGACGTGCGTGGCAGCGCCGCCGTCGAGGTCGTCGGGGAGCCGCTGTGGGGCGAGGTGACCGCGTGGTCGACGCTCGCCGAGTGGCTGGCGCACCCTGTCGGCGGGCCGCTCATGAACGCCGTCCTCGCGTCCGACGGCGCGCCGCCGATGGACGAGACCATGGCCGCGATGCTGGCGCAGACGCCCGCGCGCGTCTTCGCCGACTTCGGGCTGTCGCCGCTGACGCCCGAGCAGCTCGACGCGCTGGTGGAGAAGGCGAACGCCTGACCCGGGCGGTGACCGGGGGCACCTCGGGCCGCACCGGCGGCCGCCGGCGACGTCCGGCGTCCGGTGCCCTGCCCCGCAGCCCGTCGCGGTCCACGGGTGCTCGGCGGGCCGCTACCGCGCGGCGTCGTCCACCGGCACGAACAAGGCCGCGTAGGCGGCGCGCAGGCCCGCGGCCATGTCGACGCGCGTGCCCGGCGCGTCGGCCTCCAGCAGCCACTGGACCTGGAGGCCGTCCATGACCGCGACGAGCAGCCGGGCCGCGGTCAGCGGGTCGACGCCCGGGCGCAGGCCGCCGGCGCGGCGCCGCTCCTCGAGCATCTCGGCGGTCGTCCCCACGACGCGTGCGTAGCGGTCCTGGAAGTACGCGTGCGCGGGGTGGCCCGGTGACGTGGCCTCGCCCGAGAGGGTCGTGAACAGCTCGACGATCGCGGGGCGGCGTGCGTTGCGCTCGACCAGCAGGACGAGCGCCTCGAAGTAGTCGATGCCCGCCTCGCGGTCGGTGCGGATCGCGGCCTCGTCGATCTCGTCGCGGCGCTGCAGCACCGCCTCGAGCAGCGCCGCCTTGTTCTTGAAGTGGTGCAGCAGGCCCGGGTGCGTGATGCCGACGCGGGACGCGACCTCGCGCAGCGACGCCGACGTGTACCCGACCTCGCCGAACAGCCGCATCGCGGCGTCGAGGATCTCCTCGCGCGTCGCACGCCCACGGGCGTAGCCGGTCGGGGTGCCGCTGACCTCGGTCGACATGCGCCCAGGATGGCACGCGGCGGTCGGGAGCCCCGGTGGCGTCCGGCCCGGGCGGTCGGCTCAGGACTCGTCGGGCGACGGCGCCGGGCCGGTCGTCCCCGTGCCGCCGGACTCGGCCGGCGAGCCGCTCGGACCAGGGCTCGGCTTGCTCGCGGGTGCGTTGCCTGCGACCTGGTCGAGCGTGTAGCCGATCCCCGCCCCGGCACCCGCGACGAGCAGCAGGGTGATCCCCGCGAAGATGAGCGAGCGCGCGGGCGTGAGCTTCGCGAGCCCGGCGGCGACCTGGGGCACGAGGGCCTGGACCGCGGCCGTCGGGGCGTCGCGCGCACCGGGCGTGGCGTCGGACTCCGTGGTCTCGGTCGTCGTGACCTTGACGTACTCCGCGGTGAACGTGCCGCAGCCCACCGCGATGAGCAGCAGCCCGCCCGCGCAGAGCGCGCCGATCGCGAGAGCGCCGAGCTGGCCGGTCGAGCGCACGTCGACCAGGTGCCAGACGACGCCCCCGACGCCCGCGACCAGCAGCACGCCGACGACCCAGCCGACCGCGTGCCGCACCTCCAGCGAGCGCAGCGAGAACGCGGGCTCGCTCGTCGTGGTCCTCGTCGTCCTCGTCGGCACCCCGCCACCTCGCTCCCGCGCGACCCTGCGCACCTCGCCACCCGCGTCGCGGCGTCGTGCGAGCCGGGGCGACCGCCCGTCGTGCCGTCCCGACCGGCCGCGACGTGCGACCTGGTCCGCACGCTAGACCTGGGCAAACCGGGCGCGCGAGCCCCCGCGCCGCTGGCCGGGCGCCGGAGCCCACCCCAGGATGGGTCGCATGAAGATCGAGGCCGTCCTCGGGGACATCACGACGCAGGACGTCGACGCGATCGTCAACGCCGCCAACTCGTCGCTGCTGGGCGGCGGCGGGGTCGACGGCGCGATCCACGCGGCCGCGGGGCCGCGGCTGCTGGAGGCGTGCCGCCGCGTGCGGAGGACGGAGTACCCGGACGGGCTGCCGGTCGGGGACGCGGTCGCGACGCCCGGGTTCGACCTGCCGGCGCGGTGGGTCGTGCACACCGTCGGCCCGAACTGGAACCGCGGGCAGCGGGAGACCGCCGACCTGGCGTCGTGCTTCACGCGGTCGCTCGAGCGGGCGGTCGAGGTCGGGGCGACGAGCATCGCGTTCCCCGCGGTGAGCGCGGGTGCGTACGGCTGGGACGCCGACGAGGTCGCGCGGATCGGTGTCGCCGCCGCCCGTGCGTGGCAGGGGTCGACGGAGCGCCCGGACGAGGACGGGCACACGCACCCGAGCGGGATCGCGCTCGTGCGCTTCGTGCTGTTCTCGCCGCCCCTGCTGGACGCCTTCGAGCGTGCGCTGGGGGCACCGCACCGCTGACGCCGACGCGGCGCACCGCACGTCGCCGCGCGCGCAGTCCCGCGGTCGCGCACGAGCCGCC
>NZ_JAAXOY010000470.1 GCF_012396155.1 Cellulomonas septica
GCTGCGCGCGCGGCGGCGGCGACGGGCGTGGCGTTGCGCGACCAGGGCTTCGACGACGACCCGGCCGACGCGCTCCGGCTCACGTGCACGTCGACGCCGTGCCTCGCCCCCGGCTCGCGCGTCACGGCGCGCGTCGAGGTGGTCGTGCCGCTGCCGTTCGTGCCGACCGCGGTCCGTGACGTCGTCCCGCTCGAGGTCCCGGTGAACGCCGAGCGGGTCGCGCCCGTCGACACCTACCGGGCGCGCGGATGAGCCCGAGGGCCGGCGTGGCGGTCAGCCGGGCGGCACGGTCGAGGGACGTCGCCGCGCGGATCCGGCGTCGGATCGCCAGGGCGGGTGGCGGCGACGACGGGCAGGTGCTGCTGCTGACGCTCGGGTTCGTCGTCGTGGCGCTGCTGCTCGTGCTCGTGGTGTCCGCGGCGACGGCCGTGCACCTCGACCGCAAGCGTCTCGTGGCGCTGGCCGACGTCGTGGCGCTCGACGCGGCGGACGCGCTCGCCGACCCGGGCTACTTCGCACCCGGCGCCGGCCAGGGTGATCCGTCGCGGGGCGGGATCGACCTGTCCGACGCCAGCGTGCGTGCCGCCACCGAGGCCTATCTGCGGGAGAACGCGGCGGCGACGCAACCGTTCGTCACCGTGCGGGTGCTGGAGGCGACGAGCCCCGACGGCCGGTCGGCGCACGTCCGGCTGGGCGCGGTCGTCCGGGTCCCGGTCGTCGGCGGGATCCTGTCGGCGTGGTCGGACGGCGTCACCGTCGAGGCGGAGTCGTCGGCTCGTGCCGAGTGATGTCCCCGGCGACGAGCGGATGCTCGACGGACCAGTCTTTCGTCAAGGTCATCAGCTGACGCGGGAGGTCGACATGCCCAGGAGCGCCGACACGTTCGTCGACTGGCACCAGTTCATCGTCGGGCACGACATCGGAGAGCCCTATTTGGACGACCCGGTCGACGAGCACGGGGTGATCGGACGGGTGAAGCGCACCTACTGCACCGTCGTGACCGGGATCGCCACCGGACTTGTCCGGTTGACCACCGAGGCCCTTGACGGGCCGCCGGAGTCGGTCGACGACACGTGGGAGGACGTGGGCGAAGTCTCCCTTGAGACCTCCACAGAACTCCCCATGCGGGCGGCGAGCTTCGAGTGGGTCCCGGAGGAGCAGCTCACCGACCCTCTCGACGCGCACGGGCCTGGCTGCTACCGGTTGCGCGTGCACGCACGAGGTCGTGACGCCTACTGGGACGGCTCGACGCTCGAGGTCCTCGAGCACTACCTCATCCAGAGCTGGCCCGCGCCGTACGCCCTGCCGGCGACGCTGCGCGCCACCTCGGAGGTGGGTCTGGGTCGACCAGCCTGAGCGAGCAGCAGGACATCTCCACTCACCGCTGGGAACGTGTCGTGTTGCAGGCGGACTCCTCACGTCCTGACGCATGCCGCGATGTGAGTGACGTGACGAACGGGGACGGTGATCGGATCCCGGTGGTCGGCGGCGTCCTCTCGACGTGCCGGACCGCGCGAGCGGTGTCGTCGCCCTCCGCGCGAGGGCGGCGGGCGCGGCACCGCAGGCGCTAGTCGGGGAGGAGGGGGACGGCGATGCCGTCGCCGCTGCGCAGCAGGCTCGCGCGCGTGACGGAGCGCTTGCCGAACCGGTCGGCGACCGAGTCGAGCGTCGTGTCGAGCGCACCGAGGTCGGGGCCGTCGAGCGCGAGCTGGGGCTGCACGACGTCGTCGGACTCGAGGTTGGTGAGCGCGACCCCCACGAGGGTGAGCCCGCGCTCGCGGATCAGCGGGGCGACGGAGTCGAGGAGCGCGACCGCGGCGGCGGCGAGGTCGGTGCCGGACGACGTCGCGTGCCGGAACGACCGCGACCGGGTGGCACGGGTGTAGTCCTCGAAGCGGAGGCGCAGCACGACGGTCCGGGCGGTGCGGTGCGCGGTGCGCATGCGGCGCGCGACGCGGTCGACGAGGCCGAGCAGGGCGGCGTGGACGAACGCGGGGTCGTGCGGGCCGCGCCCGAGCGCGCGCTGGGCGCCGATCGAGCCACGCCGCCGGCCCGTCTCGACACGTGAGGGCGTCCGTCCGTGCACGACCGCGTGCAGGTGCCGCCCGGCGGCGGGGCCCAGGGCCCCGACGAGCACGGACTCGGGGAGCATCGCGACGTCCCCGGCGGTCCGCAGGCCGTACCCGTGCAGCTTCGCAGCGGTGACCTCGCCGACGCCCCAGAGCAGCTCGAGCGGGAGCGGGTGGAGGAAGGCGTCCTCGCGGTCGGGCGGCACGTGCACGAGGCCGTCGGGCTTGCCGACGCGCGACGCGACCTTCGCGAGGAACGGGGTGCGGGCGACGCCGACGGTGATCGGCAGGCCGACCTCGTCGCGGACCTGGCGGCGCAGCCGGGCCGCGATCTCGACGGGCGGCACGTCGATGCGGTGCAGGCCCGCGACGTCGAGGAACGCCTCGTCGATCGACACGCCCTGGACCTGCGGCGTCGTCGCGTGGAAGAGCTCGAACACGGCACGGCTGGCCTCGACGTAGGCGTCGAAGCGGGGCCGGACCTCGACGAGGTCGGGGCAGAGCGCCCGCGCCTGACGTCCGCTCATCGCGGTCTTCACGCCGCGTCGCTTGGCCTCGTACGAGCACGCGAGGACGACGCCGCCCCCGACGGCGACCGGGTGGCCGCGCAGGCGGGGGTCGTCACGCTGCTCGACGGACGCGTAGAACGCGTCGAGGTCGGCGTGCAGGATCGCCGCACGACGGGCGGGGGTCTCGCTCACGAACACATGTTCGAACCGACCACCCACACGGCGCCAGGGGCTCGCGTGGAATCCGCGACGCGCCTGGCGCGACGCGCCTTCCACACCGGACGCCGTCGCGCCGACGGGCAGCCGGCGCGGAGGGCCGGGCGTGCAGCCGGCGCGAAGGGGCGGGGAGCGGCGCGCG
>NZ_JAAXOY010000471.1 GCF_012396155.1 Cellulomonas septica
ACCGCACCCGACCCGACGCACCCCACCCCCACGCGACGCACCCCGCAGACCCGGAGGAGTCCCGATGACGACGACCACCCCCCGCCCCACCCCGGCGGAGACCGAGCAGGGCGACCCCCGGCTCGACGCCGACGTCCGCCTGGACGTCGACCACCTCGCGCACCTGCTGCTGGGCCACTACCCGGAGCTGCGACTGGGCGCGCGCCGGCTCATGGCCGACGAGCGGTTCCACCGCATCGAGGGCCTGCCGCTGGCCGAGCACCGCGACCGGGTGCTCGGCCAGCTCCGGCTGCTCGCCGCCGAGGGGGACGTGCACCGGTCGTTCCCCGTGCGGTTCGGCGGTGCCGAGGACCACGGCGGGTTCCTCGCCCGGTTCGAGGAGCTCGGCCACGCCGACCCGTCGCTGCAGATCAAGTCCGGCGTGCAGTGGGGGCTCTTCGCGTCCGCGATCTACCACCTCGGCACCGAGCGCAGCCACGACCAGTTCCTCGCAGACGCGCTGTCCGTCGCAGTCCCGGGCGCCTTCGCGATGACGGAGACCGGCCACGGGTCGGACGTCGCCGCGATCGGCACGACGGCCACCTACGACGTCGAGACCGAGGAGTTCGTCATCCACACGCCGTTCCGCGCGGCGTGGAAGGACTACCTCGGCAACGCCGGCCAGCACGGCACCGCGGCGGTCGTCTTCGCGCGGCTCATCACGTCGCCCGCCGGCAAGCCGCGCGTCGACCACGGCGTGCACGCGTTCTACGTCCCGATCCGCGACCCGCAGACCATGGAGTTCCTGCCCGGCGTGGGCGGCGAGGACGACGGCCTCAAGGGCGGGCTCAACGGCATCGACAACGGCCGCCTGTGGTTCGACCACGTCCGCGTCCCGCGCGTCAACCTGCTCAACCGCTACGGCGACGTCGACGCCGACGGCACCTACTCGTCGCCCATCGCGAGCCCGGGCCGCCGGTTCTTCACGATGCTCGGCACGCTCGTCCAGGGGCGCGTGTCGCTCGACGGCGCCGCCGTCACCGCGTCGCGCCTGGGCCTGACGATCGCGATCACCTACGGCAACCAGCGCCGCCAGTTCGCGGGCGCGGGGAACGACGAGGTCGTGCTGCTCGACTACGCCGAGCACCAGCGCCGCCTCCTGCCGCTGCTCGCCGAGACGTACGCCGCCGGGTTCGCGCACGAGGACCTGCTCGCCGCGTTCGACGACGTCTTCTCGGGCCGCAACGACACCCCGGAGACGCGCGAGGACCTCGAGACCCTGGCCGCCGCGCTCAAGCCGACGTCGACCTGGTTCGCGCTCAAGACGCTCCAGACGTGCCGCGAGGCGTGCGGCGGTGCGGGCTTCCTCACCGAGAACCGGCTGACGAGCCTGCGCGCGGACATGGACGTCTACGTGACGTTCGAGGGCGACAACACCGTGCTCTACCAGCTCGTCGGCAAGCGGCTCCTCACCGACTACGCCAAGGGCTTCAAGCACCTCGACGCCGTCAAGGTCGCGCAGCTCGTCGCCGAGCGCGCGTCCGACGCCGCCCGGTTCCGGACGCCGCTGCACCGCGCGATCCAGACCATCGCCGACGTCGGCGACGTGCGCCGCAGCGCCGGCCAGCTTCGCGAGACCGACACCCAGCGTGCGCTGCTCGTCGACCGGGTCGAGACGATGGTCGCCGAGATCGCGCAGGCCCTGCGGCCGGCCCAGAAGGCCGACGCCGCGACGTCCGCCGCGCTGTTCAACAGCCAGCAGCACGCGATCGTCGAGGCCGCCCGCGCCCACGCCGAGCTCGTCCAGTGGGAGTCGTTCACCGCGGCTCTCGCGCGCGTCGACGACCCCGGCACGAAGCAGGTCCTCACGTGGGTCCGCGACCTGTTCGGGCTCACGCTCGTCGAGCGGCACCTCGCCTGGTACCTCGTCAACGGGCGCCTGTCGGCCGGCCGTGCGCGGACCGTCACGTCGTACATCGACCGGCTCGTGTCGCGCCTGCGGCCGCACGCGCAGGACCTCGTCGACGCGTTCGGCTTCGAGCAGGCGCACCTGCGCGCGCCCATCGCGTCGGGCGCCGAGCAGACGCGTCAGGACGAGGCCCGCGCCTGGTACCGCGCGCAGCGCGCGTCGGGCGACGCCCCGATCCCGGAGAAGCACACCCGCTGACCCGGCACGACGACGGGCCCCGGGCGCGCGGTGGAGGCGCAGCCCGGGGCCCGTTCGTGTGCCCGGCGCGGTCGGGACGCCGTGGGCGGAGGTCGCGAGCCGCGCGTCGGTCGTCGGCACGCCGCGCTCCTCCCGGCGCGCTCAGGCGATGCTGCCGCGCCAGGCCGGTGGTGCGCCCGGCTCGCCCGTGACCGTCGACAGCGTCGCGCCGTCCGTCGCCAGCAGGACGACGAGCTCGGGCACCGTGCGGTGGACCGTGCCGCCGTCGCCCGCCAGGTCGACCACGCCGTCGGCCGGCCCGATGCTGCCCGCGGCCCCCTGGACCGTCGTCCCGCCCCACGTCGAGCCGTCGACGAGCACGACGTGCAGGTCCGCGTCGGACAGGTCGGCACCGCGCAGGTCCGCGCCGCCCAGGTCGGTCCGGACCAGGTACGAGCCGCTGAGGTCGGCACCCGTGAGGTCGGAGCCCGTCAGGTCGGTGCGGACGAGCCACGTCCGGTGGAGGCGCGCGCCGATCGCGCACACGCCCGACAGGTCGGCCTTGCCGAGGCGGGCGCGTGTCAGGTCGGCCCCGCGCAGGTCGGCACCCGCGAGCAGCGCGCCCGACAGGTCGGCGCCCCGCAGGTCCGCGCGCTGCAGGTCCACGCCGAACAGGTCCGCGTCGGCGAGGTCCGCGCCCCGCAGGTCGGCCCCCGCGAGGTCCGGCGCCGACGGGTCCGAGCCGAGGTCGAGGCGCGCGCCCTCGGCCCCCGACGTGCGCAGCCAGGCCCGGTGCGCC
>NZ_JAAXOY010000472.1 GCF_012396155.1 Cellulomonas septica
CCGAGCTCCTGGCCCGCGCGGGCCGCCCCGCCGCCGCCGCGGCCGCCTACCGCCACGCCCTCACCCTGGTCACCAGCCCGACGGAACGCCGCCACCTCGAGTCGCGCCTCGCCGAGGTCACCTCCCCCTGAGCACGACCGGCGTCCGCCACCAGGCGTCTCCCCCGAAAAGGGAGGCGGTGAGGGCGTCGAGCCGGTTCCGGGCCCGACCCTCACGCAGCGTGCAGGTACTCGGCGAGCGCCGTGGGCAGATCCGTCACGCCCGGCATCGTGATGCGGGCGTACTCCCCGAAGGCGTCGGCGAGGTCCGTCGCGACCACCGAGGGCCGCGCGTCTTGACCTCGACCCAGCACGCGCCGTCGTCGACGTACGTGCGGGTGCGGACCTTGAACCGCCCGCGACGGCGGCGTGCGGCGCCGAGGTAGCTCGTGAGGGCGGGGGTGTCGAAGTACACCGACCGGTAGGCGGAGGCGCGGCGGCCGTCGATCTCGAGCACGCGGGTCGCGGGGTCGAGCCCGTCGAGCAGCGCGTCGAGCGCGGTGACGGGGAGGACGTACTTGCGGTCGACACGCGTCTGGAGGGCGGCGTCGGTGAGCAGCTCGTCGAGGGTCACCGGGGCGAGGCGGCGCAGGGTGTCGACGGTCATCGCTGCGCCACCGCCCAGCGGTCGGTCGCGTCGGCGGACGGCGGCGCGAGGTGGTCGTCGTCGTGCAGGCCGACCGGACGGTGCTCGGCTGCGGCCGTGGGGCCGCGGTGCACCTCGGACGTCGGGTGCGTGCTGCCGCGCGGGTCCGCGTCGTAGCGCACGTCGACCCAGGTCGTGTCGTTGACGAGGTCGAGCCGCTGGACCGAGACGCGGCGCACGCGGCCGCCCAGCAGCTGCTCGAGGTGCGCGGCGAGCGCGGTCTCGTCGGCGATCGCGCGGTCGACCACGACGGTCTGCTGCCGGTAGCGGCTGAGCAGGCGCGGGCTGTCGGCGATCGCGAGGACCAGCACGACGACCGCCATGAGCGCGATCCCGACGGGCGCTGCGGCGAGCCCGCCGATGAGGCCGAGGGCCAGCGACGCGAAGTAGTAGGCGACCTCGGTCTGGCTGAGCTCGGCGGACCGGAGCCGGATGATCGACAGGACGCCGAACAGTCCCAGGCCCAGGCCGGCGCCGACCGTGCTGCTCGCGAGCGTCGCCGCGACGGCCAGCACCCCGACGTTGACGCCGAGGTAGGCGACCGCGAGGTCGCGGCGGCGGTGCCGGGGCAGGTAGAGGGCGAACGTGAGGACGAGGACCGCGACGAGGTCGGCGGCGTGCAGGACGGTGAGGGACATGCGGTGGCTCCTGACTGGTCGGGCGTGGTGACCAGTCAGCCGTGGCCCGCTGGGCGCACGCTGTGCGACGGCTGAGGCCGGGGTCAGCGTCCGTCGAGACCCCGGCCTCCGTGCCGCGCGACCGGGCCGGTCAGGCGGCGGCGCCCGCGCGTGCCCGACGCCCGCCCGGGACGGCGTCCGTGTCCTGCGACACGGCGATCGACCGGCGTGCGAGGTCGTCGCGCTCGACCGCGTCGGCGAGCACGCGCCCGACCTGCCCGCGCGAGACCTTCATGCCGCGCACGTCGCCGTTGGTCGTCGTGAACGCGGGGTACGGGACGTCGTCGTCGGACAGGTAGACGGGCTGCACCTCGACCCAGTCGAGCTCGGTCGCGCGCAGCTCGGCGGACGTGCGCTCCTCGTCGGCGATCTGCGGTGCGATGAGCAGCGCGAAGAACAGCTTCGCGGAGAACGGCAGCCGGTCGCGCGTCGTGCCGACGCCGTACGACGACTGCACGACGACCCGGCGCACGCCGTGCCGGCGCATCGACGCGACGACGTTCCGCGTGCCGCGCGAGCGGACGTCGATGGGGGTGCCGGCCGGGCCGCGCAGGCGCACCCGGAGCGGGTTCTCGCTGATGCCGAGCGTGACGACGACGGCGTCCTGGCCGGCGACGAGCGCGTCGACCGTCGCGGCGTCGGTCGCGTCGCCGTCGACGCCGCGGACGTGCGGCCCGCTGAGCGCGGCGGCGTGGCGGGACAGGGCGGTGACCTCGTGGCCACGACGGACGAGCTCGGCGACCGCGGCGCGGCCGGACCCTCCGGTGGCTCCGACGACCAGGACCTTCATGGTGGGCTCCTTCGGTGGGGGAGCGGCGGGTGCTGCTCCGTGGTGCTCCCAGCACACCGCGCCGCGCCCTGGACGGTCTATGCTCGTGAGTCGCCGGAACATGACAGATCGTCCAGCGCTGGAGGTGCCCGATGACCGTGCTCGCCCCCGAGGTCCCGTGGGGCTCCGTCGACCCGGTCGGCGAGGCCCTGCACCGGCTGCGGGTCACCGGCTTCTTCTACTGCCACACCGAGGCCACCGGCCCGTGGGCCGTCGACATGCCCGCGTTCGGCGAGTGCGTGAGCTTCCACGTCGTCGCCGAGGGCGAGTGCTGGGTCGAGGTCGACGGCGTCCCGCCCGTCCGGCTGCGGGCGGGGGACCTCGCGCTCGTGCCGCACGGCCGCGGGCACGTCCTGCGCAGCGCGCCCGGGGTGCCGTCGATGGGCCGCGTCGACGAGCTCCCGCAGGACTACGTGAGCGACCACTACTCGGTGCTGCGGTACGACGGCGGCGGGTCGCGCACCGACCTGGTGTGCGGCGTGCTGTCCGTGGACGGCCCGGCGTCGCGTCTGCTCCTCGAGCTGCTGCCGCCGGTCGTGCACGTGCCCGCGGACGACGGCGCCGCGCCGTGGATCGCCGGCACGCTCGGTCTCATGGCCGACGAGCTCACGCGGACCCGGCCCGGCGGTGAGGCCGTCACGACCCGGCTCGCCGACATCCTGGTCATCCAGGCGATCCGCGCGTGGGTCGACGCGCAGTCCGCGACGACGGGCTGGCTCGGCGCGCTGCGCGAC
>NZ_JAAXOY010000473.1 GCF_012396155.1 Cellulomonas septica
GTGGCGACGGTGTGGGGTGCGCGTCCGGACGAGGCGGCGCGCCGGTACGCGTGCGACGACGAGGCCGCCGACCACCCGGTGCGGCTGCTGCGGGCCGTCGACGTGGCCGCGCCGACCGGCCTGGCGTTCGCGTGGCTGTGCCAGCTGCGGCTCGCGCCGTACAGCTACGATCTGCTCGACAACCGTGGCCGGCGCAGCCCGCGGACCCGCACGGTCGACCCGACGGACCTCGCGCCCGGCACGACGATGATGCAGATCTTCGCGCTCACGTCGGTGGTCCCGGGCGAGCACCTGACCATGCGCATCGTCGACCGCCGCGCGCTCGCCGCGTTCGGCCCGGTCACGGTGACCTACGCGGTGCACGCCGACGGCTCGGACCGCTCGCGCTACGTCGCCGTCCTGCGGATCGGCTCGCCGCGGCGGGGGAGGCTCGTCGACCTCGGGCGCGGGCTGCTCGCGTGGGGGGACCTCGTCATGATGCGCAAGCAGCTGCTGACGCTCGCCGCGCTCGCGGGACGCGAGGCACGTGAGGTGCCGGCGGGAGCAGGACGGACGGCGGACCGGTGACCGGCAGGCGCGGCCGCGGCCGGACGCCGGAGGCCGTGCCCGTCGAGCGCCGTCAGCCCCGCGACCGCCCGGCGGCGACCGCCTGACGGGCCGACCGCCCCGACCGCACGTCGCGCTGCAGGTAGTTCCACGCGATGACCGCGCAGGCCACGCCGTTGACGAACCCCATGGTGACGTCGGTGAGCGAGTGCATGCCGCGGTACAGGCGGCCGATGCCGACGGCGAACGGCACGAGGACGCACAGGATCGTCGCGACCCACCGCAGCACGGGGTTGCCGATGCGCTGGCACAGCGCGGCGAGCGTCAGGTAGAACGCGGTCGCGGCGCCCGTGTGGCCGCTGGGGTAGGACGACGTCGGCGGAGAGTCGTCGAGGTGCTCGACCTCGGGCCGCGTGCGGCCGACGACCAGCGCGGACGTGAGGAAGATGATCGCCTGCAGCGACACCGCGATCCCGGGCACCGCTGCGAACCACCACTGCTTGGTCTTCCACCAGATCAGCGCGATGCCCAGCGCGCACGCGCCGATGAGGAACTCGGTCTGCCCGATCCCGGACAGGAACATGGTGAGCGTGTTGAGCGCGTCGGTGCGGCGGCTCACGAACCAGTCGTTGACGCCGGCCTCGGCGGGCAGGCCGCCCAGCGGCCCGACGACGAGCAGCCCGACACCGACGATGACCAGCCACAGCCCGACGCCGGGCAGCAGCGCACGGCGGGACAGGTCGCGCCAGAACTGCCGGGACGTCGGGGCCGACGTGTCCAGCTCGTAGCGGTGCAGGAACTCGTGCACGTCAGGGCTCCTCACGGGGGACGGGCGTGCCGGCGGGCGGCCGGACGTCGGGGGCGGGGGTGGCCGACGGGACGCCGTCGTCGCGTCGACCGGTCTCGGGCACGGCGTCGCCGCCGTGGGGGACGTCGGGGACGTCGGCGGGCGGGGGCGTGTCGGCGCCCCAGCCGCGGTAGCCGACGTAGGACGCACCGGCGATCGCGACGCCGAGGAGGATCCCGGCGACGACGTCCGACGGGAAGTGCACGCCGAGCAGGACGCGGTCGGCGGCGGTGAGGACCACGGCGAGGCCCGCGACGGTGGGTACGACGACGCGTCCGACGCGACCGAGCAGCGGCCACACGAGCAGCGTGAGCGTGACGGCGGCGACGGCGGTGTTCGTCGCGTGCCCGGACGGGAAGCTCGAGCCGGGCGCGTGCTCGACGGCGTCCTCGACGACGGGCCGGGCGCGCTGGACGACGCCCTTCGCGGCGAGCTGGAGGGCCCAGCCGGCGCCGATCGTGACGGCCGCCCAGAGGGCACGCGTGCCCAGCCGGTGGCGCCGCCACACCCACACGCACAGCACCGCGGCGGCGGTGTTGACGACGACCGCCTGGAACGCGGTCTGCCAGGCCACGAGCACGCTGCGCAGCGCGGGGTTCGCGCGCGTGAGGTCGGTCGCGGCGACGATCGCGGACTGGTCGACGTGGACGATCGCGGTCACCTGACCGCGCACGAGGAATGCGAGCACCACGACGGGGAGCGCGACGGCGGCCCCGAGCGTCGCGGCGCGCACGAGTGCGCGTCGGCGGACGGTCGTGGCTCGCATGCGGTGAGGGTAGGGGCGCCGGGCCGTGCGCGCCCGGCGAGACGACGCAGGTCAGCCGACGGTGGTGACGACCGTGCCCGCGGGCGCCTGCCACAGCACGTCGAGCACGTCGTCGGTGACCCGCACGCACCCGTTCGACACCGCGCCGCGGCCGCGCAGCGTGGTCGTGTGGATCGCGGTGACGGCCGTGCCCGTGGGCTTGTCGTAGTGGTCGATCGTCTCGCTCTGCGTCGACAGCGGCAGGACGCGCGGGGTCGTCGTCCCCGGCTCCGACCAGCGCAGGCCCAGCAGGAAGGCCGGCCCGTGCGGGGTCGGGGTCGCGGGTGCGCCCGTCGCGACCACGGGGAACGTGCGCACCGACGCGCCGTCGTCGACGGTGAGCGTCTGCGCGGCCACGTCCACCACGACCGACCAGTCGGTGCCGGACGGCATCAGGTCGGCCGTGCGGACCCATCCGGTGCGGCCGTTGACCTGCGCGCGGTCGTCGCGGGGGAGCGAGCCGCGCGTCGCGAGGAGCACGCGCACCCAGCCGGCGGCCTCGTCGACGACGGGCAGCACGTTCGCGGCGCCGAGCACGTCCGTCGGGAGCACGCCCACGGCAGGGCCTCCGACGCTCGCGTGGACCGCGGTCGGCTCGGAGACGACGACGGTCCGCCACCGGCCGAGCGACGGGTCGTCGTTCTCGAGCGGGGTCAGGCCCTCGCTCCCGGGCAG
>NZ_JAAXOY010000474.1 GCF_012396155.1 Cellulomonas septica
CTGCCGGTGTGGGCCAGGCTCCCGGTGCGGCCACCCGACGCCGGGTCGGCCGCCAGGACCTCGCTGAGCACCGGGACGACGGTCGGCGTCGGCTCCGGCGCCGGCTGCGGCTGGGGCTCCGGGTCGGGCGCCGGGGTCGGGTCCGGCGTCGCGACGGGCTCGTAGACGTAGGTCACGACCACCGTGCCGTCGGGGAGCGTGCCGGTCGGGTCGCCGTCCACGCGGACCAGGACGTAGCCGTCGATGTGCTTCGGCTGCGTGCTGTACGGGTCGCCCGCGTCGCCGGTCGTGGTGTCGTCGTCCGCCAGCGGGGTGCCGTCGACGGCCTGGTGGTGGACGACGAGGGAGCCGGGCTTCGGCGCGGGCGGGACCGGCCGGTAGACGTAGGTGACCTCGACGGTCCCGTCGACGTACGTGCCGGTCGTGCTGCCGTCGACGCGGACCAGCGTCCAGCCGTCGAACGACTTCGCCACGGTGCCGTACGCCTCGCCGACCTTGTCGGTGGACGTCGTGTCGTCGGCGAGCGGGCTGCCGTCCTCCGCGACGTAGTGCACGACGAGCGCGCCGGTCGCGTCGGCGGGCTCCGGGTCAGGGTCCGCCTTCGGCGCGTAGACGTAGGTCACGACCGCGGTGCCGTCGGGGAGCGTGCCCGTCGGGTCGCCCTCGACGCGGACGAGGACGTAGCCGTCGATCTGCCGGGGCCGCGTGCTGTACGGGTCACCGGCGTCGCCGGTCACGTGCTCGTCGTCGGCGAGCCGGGTGCCGTCGGCGGTCCGGTGGTGGACGACGAGCGCTCCGGGCACGGTGGCGGGGGCGACGGGCTTGTAGACGTACGTGACCTCGGCAGTCGTCCCCTCGGCGTAGGTGCCGGTGGCCGGACCGTCCACCCGGACGACCGTGTAGCCGTCGATGTCGAGCGGGCCGCTGCTCCAGGCCTCGCCGGGCTTGCCGGACGACGTCTGATCCGCCGCGAGTGGCGCGCCGTGCTCGTCGACGTGGTGCACGACGACGGCGCCGGGGGCCTCGAACCGGACGACTGCCGCATCAGGCGCGTCGATGCCCTTGCGCACGACGATGTTCGCCGGGCCGTTGGTGTAGGTGCCGGAGGTCGTCGACGTGACGTCGACCTCGACGGTGCACGACGCCTGCCCGGCGGCGAGCGACCCGTTCGTCACCGCGACCTTCGTGCCCTGCGCCCAGACGTCGCCGACGCACGACGAGACGAGGTTCGGCTGGTCCGCGACGCGCAGGCCGTCGGCGAGCTCGTCGGCGAACGTCCAGCCCTCCTTCGCGGCGAGCTCGTCGGTGTTCGTGACGGTCAGCACGAGGCGCACGGACTCGCCCGTGGCCGCGACCGGGCGGTCGAACGCCTTGTCGAGCTGCGGCGTGACGTCGATGACCTGCAGGTCGTCGAACGCACCGTCGTTGCCGAGGTGGCCCGACGTCAGGTTGCGCACGACGACGCCGAACGCGCCGCCCTCGTAGAGGAAGGACCGGTCGGACGCGAACTGCCCGCCGCGCACCGGCTCCTTGGTGCCGTTGGCGGACGCCGTGACGGCGATGGTCTGCGAGCGCGGGTCGGTGATCGGGTCGATCGGGCTGCTCGTGAGCGCCTGCTCGCCCGTGCCGGCCTGGTTCACGTAGAACATGAGCCGCGGGTTCTCGCGGTCGGGGTGCGCCTTGTCGACGCCGTTCGTCGCCGCAGCGTTGAGCGAGAACGCGAGGAAGCGGCCGTTGGCGTCCTTGAGCTCGATGTCGTCCTTCGTCCGCAGCATCACGAGGTTGTCGGCGACGTTCGACGCCTTGACGTCCTGCGTGTAGGCCGAGATGGCGAGGTTGCTGCGCGGGTCGGTGCTGCCGTTGATCTTCCCGAGGGCCTCGGCGAGCTGCCGGAGGGTGGCGCGGGCGGTGGTCTCGGTGTCGTTCTTGGCGCCGGTCGCGTCGGTGGTGGCGAACGTGCTCTGCGCCGAGACGACCATGCCGTTCGCCTTGACGGCGTTCTTCCAGTAGGGGTCCGCGTCGTAGGTGTGACCGTCGGCGCCGGCGTACTGGTCGATCATCGTGCGCAGGCCGCTGACGGGGGCGTTCTGGAAGTCCTCGTGGAAGACGACGGTGGCGGGCTGCGGCTGGCCCGGGGTCCCGGGGTCGGCGAGGCCGGCCGAGGCCCCGGCGACCACGAGGGTCGCGGCGAGCCCCGTCGCGGTGACGGTGCGAAGGACGGACATGGGAGGCGCTCCTGGGGGTGTCGGTGCGATGACGTTCTCCAATGTATTTCACCGTTCACCGTCCACGATCAGGACTTACGGCCCGACTTTCACCGATCACCGGCCTACGATCGAGGCGTGCCGATCCCCACCACGCCGATCGACGTCACCGGAGCCGCCGAGCGCGCCGCGCTCTACGACCGGCTGCTCGACGCGATCGTCACCGGCGACCTGGCTCCCGGGCAGCGCCTCGTCGAGCAGGAGCTCTGCGAGCGCTTCGGGACGAGCCGCGCCGCGCTCGGCGAGGCGCTCGCGCGGCTGTCGCTCGTCGGGCTGACGGACGTCGTCCCGCGCCGCTCCACGCACGTCACGCCCGTCGACCCGCGACGGGTCCGCCAGGCGCTCGGCGTGCTCGGCGAGGTCACCGCGGCCGCGATCGTCGACGGGTTCCCCCGGCTCACCGACGCGGACCGCGACACCCTCGTCGCCTACCGCGACACGTGGCTCGTCGACGACGCCACCGCGCTCACCGCGCTGCGCGAGTCGCGCGTGAGCGCGGTCCACGACGTGTTCTACCGCCGCGCCGCGAACGCCGACCTCGACCGCGTCCGGTCGTGGTTGTCCCCCGGGCTCGTGCGCTTCCACCGCCTGCACGGCGACGCCGCGGACGCGGCCGCGACCCGTCGCACCCAGCGCGCGCT
>NZ_JAAXOY010000475.1 GCF_012396155.1 Cellulomonas septica
AGACCGTCGTGGCGGTCGACGGCTCCGGTCGGCGGTGGTCGGTGGTGCCGCGGGCGTGGGACCGCCCCGGCGTCGGTGGGACGTGGCCGCTGACGACCCACGTCTGGTCCCTGCCTCGGCTCGCGACGGGTCACCCGGTGGGCGTCTGGACGACCGCGGCGGGCGACGCGGTCGTCGTGCTCGTGCCCCGCAGGCGCCCGCGGGAGCGCCGCCGACCGGTCTGACCAGCGGCGTCGGCCGTCGCGGGTGACGGGTGCTGAACCCGAGCGTCCGACGGCCCCGGTCGTCGGTGCGATCCGCACCGCGAACCGCGCCTGCGGAGCTGTCGACGTCCGTAGGCTCGGCTCATGCGAGTGCCGCTGCGGGCGTGGGCGAGTGCGGGAGCCACGGTCGTGGGTGCGTCCGTGCTCGTGGCGGTCCTGAGCGGCTGCGGTGACGAGCCACCGTCCGGCCCGGTGCCCGGGGCGGCGGAGGCCAGGGAGCGGTGGGCCGACGGGGGTGTCGACTCCTACGCGTTCGCGCTCACGTCGTCGTGCGGCGAGCGGCTGCTCATCGGGTCGTACCGGGTGACGGTGACCGATGGTGCGGTCACGGCCGTCGAGGGGCTCGACGAGGTCGGGCGGCGCATCGCGGGCGAGGCGCAGGACCTCACGGCCGAGATCCCGACGATCGACACGCTGCTCGACCGCGTCGTCGACGCCGACGCGAGCACCGTGCCCGAGGCGACGTTCGACGACGGGGGCGTGCCGACGGCCGTCACGTTCGACCCGTCGCCCGGGATCGACGACGAGGAGTGCTACACGGTCGCCGACGTCCAACCGACGGCCTGACGCGAGCCGCGGCAGCGACACGACGGACCCGACGGCCGGGCGACCCGGCTCGACGGCGTCGCGGCGGACCGGTCGCCCCCCGCGCCGACCTCAGAGGCGCGACGCGAGCAGCTCCGCGAGGTGGAGGCCCTGGACGCCCGCGAGCTGGTCGGCCTGGGTGCGGCACGAGTAGCCGTCGGCGAGGTAGACGTCGCCGGGTGCGGCGTCGCGCAGCGCGGGCAGCAGGCTGTTCTCCGCGACGGCCACCGACACGTCGTAGTGGCCCTTCTCCATGCCGAAGTTCCCCGCGAGGCCGCAGCAGCCCGCGAGCGCCGAGAACTGCGCGCCCGCGTCGGTGAGCAGGCGGCGGTCGGGCGTCCACGTCATCACGGAGTGGTGGTGGCAGTGCGGCTGGACGACGGCGGTGACGTCGGACAGGTCGGGCACGGTCCAGCGGTCCCCGGGGCCGATCGGTGCGGGGGCCGTGAGGAGCTCGGCGAGGGTGCGCGTCTCGCGCGCGACGGCCACGGCGCGCGGGTCGTCGGGCAGCAGGTCGCGCAGGTCGCTGCGCAGGACGGCGGTGCAGGACGGCTCGAGGCCGACGATGGGCACGCCGTTGACGGCGAACGGGCCGAGGACCTCGAGCAGGTGCGTGAGCTGCTTGCGCGCGCCGTCGAGCTGGCCGGTGCTGATCCACGTGAGGCCGCAGCACGCGTCGTGCTCGGGGACGAGCACCTCGTAGCCGGCGGCGCGGAGCACCTTCACGGCGGCGTGCGCGACGGACGGCGCGAGCGTGTCGCTGAACGAGTCGACCCACAGCAGCAAGGGCGGACGCGTCTGCGCCGCGACCGACCCGGCCGTGGACCCGTCGTCGCGCGGCGCGGCACCGGAGCGCTGTCCGTCCGTCGTGGACCGCTCCTTCCAGCCCGCACCCGAGGTGACCGTGACGGCGTCGCCCGCGCCGTGCCGGGCCCACGCCCGGAAGGGCGTGCGCGCGAACGTGACCATCTTCCGGCGCGTGTCCATGCCGCCCGCCGCGAGCACCGCCTTCGCGAGCGGTCGGATGCCGAGGACCCCGTTGACCAGCGACGACACCCCGGGGACGGCCGTGATGAGCCGCGCCCAGCGCGGCAGCCAGCCGAGCGCGTAGTGGTTCACGGGCCGCAGCCGCCCGGAGTACGTGCGGTGCAGCACCTCGGACTTGTACTGCGCCATGTCGACGCCCGCGGGGCAGTCCGACGAGCACGCCTTGCAGGACAGGCACAGGTCGAGGACGTCGTGCACCTCGGGCGACGTCCAGCCGCGGTCGACGAGCGAGCCGTTCGCCATCTCCTGCAGCACGCGCGCGCGGCCGCGGGTCGAGTCCTTCTCGTCCTTCGTCGCGAGGTACGACGGGCACATGAACGAGCCCGTCTCGCGGCCGTCGGCCCGGCACTTGCCGACGCCGACGCAGCGGTGCACGGCCGTCGTGAAGTCGCCGGCGTCGTGCGAGAACGAGAAGCCGGAGCCCGCGAGCAGCGAGCGTGCGGCGGGACGGCGCAGGTCCGCGTCGAGCGGGCGCGGGCGGACCAGGACGCCGGGGTTGAGCAGGTCGCGCGGGTCGAGCAGGTCCTTGAACGCGGCGAACAGGTCGACCGCGCGCTCCGAGTACATGACGGGCAGCAGCTCCGAGCGCGCGCGGCCGTCGCCGTGCTCGCCCGACAGCGACCCGCCGTGCGACGCGACGAGGTGAGCGGCGTCGGTCATGAACGCGCGCAGCGGGTCGCCCGAGCGCTCCATCGGGACGTCGAGGCGCAGGTGCACGCACCCGTCGCCGAAGTGCCCGTACGCGAGCCCGTCGACCTGGTGCGTCGCCATGAGCGCCTCGAGCTCGCGCAGGTACGCGCCGAGCCGCTCGGGCGGGACCGCGGAGTCCTCGAAGCCCGGCCACGCCTGCTCGCCCGACGGGGTGCGGCCGCCGAGGCCCGCGCCGTCCTCGCGGATGCGCCACATGGCGACGGCC
>NZ_JAAXOY010000476.1 GCF_012396155.1 Cellulomonas septica
ACGCGACCGCGAACGCGTGGTGCGGGCCGGGCTCGCCGCAGCGCGCGCAGTCGGTGAACGACGGCGCCCAGCCCGCGACCGCGAGCGCCCGCAGCAGGTAGGAGTCGAGCACCAGGCCGGGGGCGTGCTCGCGCGTCGCGAGCGCGCGCACCGCGCCGACGAGCAGCCAGTACTGCTGGAGCGCGGGCTCGTGCTCGGCCTCGACGAGGCGCTCGGCGGTCTCCAGCATCACGGTGCCGGCCGTGTAGAGCGCGTAGTCCTCGCACACCGGACGGCCGTACGCACCGAGCGTCTCCGCCTGCGTGACGATGTCGAGCGAGCGCCCCGTGGAGAGCTGCACGTCGACGTGCATGAACGGCTCGAGCCGCGACCCGAAGCGCGACGACGTGCGGCGCACGCCCTTGCCGACGGCGCGCACCTTGCCGTGGCTGCGCGTCAGCAGGGTCACGATGCGGTCGGCCTCACCGAGCTTGTGGGTGCGCAGCACGATCGCCTCGTCGCGGTAGAGGCTCACCGGGTCATTCTCCCCCGCGGGTCCGACACGACGCGCGCAGGGCCGCCCGGACGCGCCGGACGGCCCTGCTGCACGTGCTGCGGGACGGCGCGGATCAGCGCTCGTACCGGTTGACCGCCGAGATGATGGCCTTGAGCGAGGCCGTCGTGATCGAGGGGTCGATGCCGACGCCCCACAGGATCTGGTCGCCGATCGCGCACTCGACGTAGGCCGCGGCCGACGCGTCGCCGCCCGCGGACAGGGCGTGCTCGGCGTAGTCGAGGACGGCGACGTCGACGCCGATCCCGCGCAGCACGTCGACGAACGCCGCGACCGGGCCGTTGCCGGACCCCTCGTGCGTGCGGACCTCGCCGCGGTCGACGAGGTCCACGACGAGGGAGTCGGGCCCGTCCTCGGAGCTCGTGGCACGCGTGCCGCGCAGCTTGAGGCGGCCCCACGGCGGCGTGGCCGAGCCCGGCTCGACGGGCAGGTACTCGTCCTCGAAGATCCGCCACAGCTCGTCGGCCGTGACCTCGGTGCCGTGCTCGTCGGTGTGCTTCTGCACGACCTGCGAGAACTCGATCTGCAGGCGGCGCGGGAGGTCGAGGTCCTTCTCGGACTTCATCAGGTAGCTGATGCCGCCCTTCCCGGACTGCGAGTTCACGCGGATGATCGCCTCGTACGAGCGGCCGACGTCCTTCGGGTCGATCGGCAGGTACGGCACGGCCCAGACGAGGTCGTCGACGGTCTTGTGCTCGCGCGCGGCGGTCGCCTCCATGGCCGTGAGGCCCTTCTTGATGGCGTCCTGGTGCGAGCCGGAGAACGCCGTGAAGACGAGGTCGCCGCCGTACGGGTGCCGCTCGGGCACGGGCAGCTGGTTGCAGCGCTCGACCGTGCGACGGATGTGGTCGATGTCGGAGAAGTCGATCTGCGGGTCGATGCCCTGGCTGAACAGGTTCATGCCCAGCGTGACCAGGCAGACGTTGCCGGTCCGCTCGCCGTTGCCGAACAGGCAGCCCTCGATGCGGTCCGCGCCGGCCAGGTACCCGAGCTCGGCGGCCGCGACCGCCGTGCCACGGTCGTTGTGCGGGTGCAGCGACAGGATCACGTTCTCGCGGAACCGCAGGTTCCGGCTCATCCACTCGATCGAGTCCGCGTAGACGTTCGGCGTCGCCATCTCGACCGTCGCCGGCAGGTTGACGATGACCTTCTTGTCCGGCGTCGGCTGGAGCTCCTCCAGCACCGCGTTGCAGATCCGCACCGCGAACTCGAGCTCCGTGCCCGTGTACGACTCGGGGCTGTACTCGTAGAAGACCTCGGTGTCGGGGACCAGCTCCTCGTACTTCTTGCAGAACCGGGCACCCGAGACGGCGATGTCGACGATGCCGTCCTCGTCGGACCGGAACACGACCTCGCGCTGCAGGGTCGACGTCGAGTTGTACAGGTGGACGATCGCCTGCTTGGCGCCCGCGATCGCCTCGTACGTGCGCTCGATCAGGTGCTCACGCGCCTGCGTCAGGACCTGGATGACGACGTCGTCCGGGATCCGGCCCTCCTCGATGAGCATCCGGACGAAGTCGAAGTCCGTCTGCGACGCCGACGGGAAGCCGACCTCGATCTCCTTGAAGCCCATCTGCACGAGCAGCTCGAACATCTCGAGCTTGCGCGCGGGGTTCATCGGCTCGATGAGCGCCTGGTTGCCGTCACGCAGGTCCACCGCGCACCAGCGCGGCGCCTGCGTCATGCGCTTGCCGGGCCAGGTGCGGTCGGGCAGGTCGACGCGGATCTGCTCGTGGAACGGCCGGTACTTGTGGACCGGCATCGGCGACGGCTGCTGGGGGCTCGTCTCGAGATAGCTCATGGGGGTGACGCTCCTTCGTGGCGGTGCGGCTGGGGCGGCCGGCGCACAGGGAACACCGCGACGAGGATGCGGCCTCTACAGGGCCTCGCCGCGGCGACGAAGGAGGAGGGTGCGAGCGAGCACGTCGTCACACTACCCCCACGGCCCGGCTCCCCGGCAAACGCAGCCGCACGGCGGACGCGTCACCGCAGCGCGGTCAGCGCGTCGTCCGACACGACGTACAGGTGCGCCCCGAGCTGCACGACGGTCCGCGCCCCGGGCGGCAGCGGCGCGACCCACTCCGGCGCCCCCGAGCGCAGGTCCAACGCGACGAGCGCCGACCCGTCCCCCGGCGACGTCCGCTGGACCACGACCAGGCGGCCGTCCGAGAACACCGGACCCATGCCCAGCCCGAACGTCCGCCGCCACACCGTCCGCCCCGTCTCCACGTCCAGACCGACGAGCGCACCGGCCGCTCGCAGCACCACCCGCCCGCCGGCGTCGACCGCGATCTCGCGCGCGGGCGTCAGCGCGTGCCACTCCGGGTCC
>NZ_JAAXOY010000477.1 GCF_012396155.1 Cellulomonas septica
CGTGCGGCCGCTGTCGCCCTGCCGGCGCACGCGCGCGGCCTCGTGCGACGCGTCCGCGACGGCGCCGATGCCCGAGGGGGACGGCTTGGACTGCAGCGGCGGGCGCGTGAGGACGACGACCGAGTGGTGCGCGAGCGCCACGTCCTCGCCCGCGTCGAGCGTCGCGCCCGGCGCGACCTGCGAGTCGGTGTCGAACACGACCGTCCACGAGTCGCCGTACCGGTGCGACGGCACGACGAACGTCTCCGCCTCGGGCTCGCCGTTGAAGAGCACGAGGAACGAGTCGTCGACGATCTCCTCGCCGCGCATGTCCGGCTCCGCGATCGCGTCGCCGTTGAGGAACACCATCACCGCGCGCGCGAGGTCGCTGTTCCACTGCTCCGGGCTCATGTGCTCGCCGGTCGGCGCGAGCCACTCGATGTCCTTGAGGTCCGACGGGTCGGCCTCGTCGGGCTTGCCCGCGAAGAACCGGCGGCGGCGGAACACCGGGTGGTCCTGCCGCAGCCGCACGACGCGCCGCGTGAACTCGAGCAGGTTCGTCTGCCGCTCGTCGAGGTCCCAGTCGACCCACGAGATCGGGCCGTCCTGGCAGTACACGTTGTTGTTGCCCTGCTGCGTCCGGCCCAGCTCGTCGCCGTGCAGGATCATCGGGATGCCCTGCGACAGCAGGAGCGTCGCCAGGAAGTTGCGCCGCTGCCGGTCGCGCAGGTTGAGGACGTGCTCGTCGTCCGTCGGACCCTCGACGCCGCAGTTCCACGACCGGTTGTGGCTCTCGCCGTCGGCGTTGCCCTCGCCGTTCGCCTCGTTGTGCTTCTCGTTGTACGACGTGAGGTCGGCGAGCGTGAAGCCGTCGTGCGCGGTCACGAAGTTGACCGACGCGATCGGGCGGCGGCCCGTGTGCTCGTACAGGTCGGACGACCCCGAGATGCGGCTCGCGAACTCGCCCAGCGTCGACGGCTCCGAGCGCCAGAAGTCGCGGACCGTGTCGCGGTACTTGCCGTTCCACTCCGACCACAGCGGGGGGAACCCGCCGACCTGGTAGCCGCCCTCGCCGACGTCCCACGGCTCGGCGATGAGCTTGACCTGCGAGATCACCGGGTCCTGGTGGACCAGGTCGAAGAACGCCGACAGGCGGTCGACCTCGTGGAACTGCCGGGCGAGCGTCGCCGCGAGGTCGAAGCGGAAGCCGTCGACGTGCATCTCGGTCACCCAGTACCGCAGCGAGTCCATGATGAGCTGCAGCACGTTGGGCGAGCGCATGAGCAGCGAGTTGCCCGTGCCCGTGGTGTCGAAGTAGTGCGCCGGGTCGTCGTCGACGAGCCGGTAGTAGTTCGCGTTGTCGATGCCACGGAAGCTCAGCGTCGGGCCGAGGTGGTTGCCCTCGGCCGTGTGGTTGTAGACGACGTCGAGGATGACCTCGATGTCGGCCTCGTGCAGGGCCTTGACCATGGCCTTGAACTCCTGCACCTGCTGGCCCGTCTCGCCGTACGCGGAGTACTCGTTGTGCGGCGCGAAGAACCCGATCGTGTTGTAGCCCCAGTAGTTCGACAGGCCCTTGTCCTGGAGCACGGGGTCGTTGACGAACTGGTGCACGGGCATGAGCTCGACCGCGGTCACCCCGAGCGACACGAGGTGCTCGATCACGGCCGGGTGCGCGAGACCCGAGTACGTGCCGCGCAGCTCCTCCGGCACCGCCGGGTGCTGCTGCGTGAGGCCGCGCACGTGCGCCTCGTAGATGACGGACTCGTGGTACTGGTGCTGCGGCGGCCGGTCGTGGCCCCAGTCGAAGTACGGGTTCACGACGACGGACTTCATCGTGTGCGGCGCGGAGTCGTCGTCGTTCGTCGCCGTCGGGTCGTCGAACCGGTACGTGTAGAGCGACGGGTCGTTGTCGACCTGCCCGTCGATCGCCTTCGCGTACGGGTCGAGCAGCAGCTTCGACGGGTGGCAGCGCAGCCCCTGCGCCGGGTCGTACGGCCCGTGCACGCGGTAGCCGTACCGCTGCCCGGGGCCGACCGCGGGCAGGTAGCCGTGCCAGACGAAGGCGTCCACCTCGGTGAGGTCGACGCGCGTCTCCGTCCCGTCCGCGTCGAAGAGGCACAGCTCGACACGTTCGGCGACCTCGGAGAACAGCGCGAAGTTGGTCCCGGTCCCGTCGTAGGTGGCGCCCAGGGGATAGGGGCGTCCCGGCCAGATCAGCATCCGCCCAATGTGCCAGCCGCACGCCGATCCGGCGCGGGGGAGCGGGGTGGACTTCGGCACACCCCGAGCCGTTGCGAGAACGCGGCTGACCTGCTGCGCTGGGCACGGTGCCCGCCGGCCGACGGGACGCCTGAACGTCTCCCCAGGAGGTCGTCGTGTCCGGTCGGGTCGTCGTCGTGGGAGCCGGCCTGGCCGGCGCCAAGACCGTCGAGGCGCTGCGGGAGGGCGGGTACGAGGGCCGCGTCACCCTGCTCGGCGCCGAGCCGGACCGCCCGTACGAGCGGCCGCCGCTGTCCAAGGGCTACCTGACGGGCAGCGACGAGCGCGACGCCGCGTTCGTCCACGAGCCCGGCTGGTACGCCGCGCACGACGTCGACCTGCGCACCGGCACCACCGTCACCGCGCTCGACCTCGGCGCGCTGGACGTCGTCGACGGCACCGGCACCCGGACGGGCTTCGACCACCTCGTGCTCGCGACGGGCTCCGAGCCCCGCCGGCTCGACGTCCCGGGGTCGGACCTCGACGGCGTCGCGTACCTGCGCACGCTCCCCGACAGCGACCGCCTGCGCGCCGCGCTCACGCCGGACCGGCGCGTCGTGGTGGTGGGCGGCGGCTGGATCGGGCTCG
>NZ_JAAXOY010000478.1 GCF_012396155.1 Cellulomonas septica
GCTCTTCCGATCTCGTCCTCGCCGAGCTCGGCGCGCTCGGCGTCACGCAGGTGCACCGCGTCGTCGCCGACGCCGACCTGCACCTGACGGCCGTCCTGGCGGAGGCGCTGGGCTCGCTCGTGGCGGCGACCGGGGCAGGCCTCGTGCTGCTCGTGTCGTCCTTCGAGAACAAGGAGGCCGCGGCGCGCCTCGCCGTCGCCACCGGCGCCGGGGTCGTCACCGACGCCGACGGGCTCGTCGTCGAGGACGGGCGCTACGTCGCCTCGAAGACCGTCTTCGCCGGCACTTGGAACACGCGCTGCGCGATCACCGCGCCCCTCGCCGTCGTCACCGTCAAGGCCAACTCCGTCGTCGTGGACGCGTCCGCGACCGGGGGAGCGCCCGCCGTCGTGTCCCACGCGGTCGCGGTCTCCGAGGGCGCGCGGCGCGTCACGCTCGTCGAGCGGACCGAGCGGCCCGACAGCGGCCGGCCCGACCTCGGCAGCGCGCACGTCGTCGTCGTCGGCGGGCGCGGCACCGAGGGCGACTTCAGCCCCGTCGAGGAGCTCGCCGACGTCCTCGGCGGTGCCGTCGGCGCCACGCGCGTCGCGACCGACGAGGGCTGGATCGGCCACGACGCGCAGATCGGCCAGACCGGCGTCACCGTGTCCCCGCGGCTGTACATCGGCGCCGGCGTGTCCGGGGCCGTGCACCACCGCGGCGGCATGCAGGCGTCCGGCACGATCGTCGCGATCAACGCCGACGCCGACGCGCCCATCTTCGAGATCGCCGACTTCGGCGTCGTGGGCGACCTGTTCACGGTCCTCCCGCAGGCGTCGGCGGAGCTCCGCCGCCTCAAGTCCGAGGGCTGACCCGGAGCGCAGCGGAGGGTGGGCGTCGCGCAGCGGCGCCCGACCGCAGCGGAGCGCAGGGTCGGCCCGACCGGAGGTTCCGAGGGCTGACCCGCAGCGGAGCGCAAGGGCCCGACCGTGGGTTCCGAGGGCTGACCAGCCGCGATACCGACATGGGTGCCGTTCCGCGTGCGCGGGCGGCACCCATGTCGGTATCGCGAGCGATCAGGAGAGGTCGCGGAGCCAGCGGAGGGCGGCGACGCCCTGAGCCGCCTGGAAGCGGCGCAGGTTCGGGATGCCCGGGGGCGGGGGCTGCAGCGACGAGGAGATGAAGTACCCGGACAGGCCGGCGAGGACGGCGCGCAGGTCGTCATCGGAGACGCCCTCGCTCACGGCGGACGCGCGGAAGACGGTGTGCGGGTCGCCGCCGCCCTGCAGCGACACGCTCGGCAGCATGAACGCCCAGTCGAGCCACGGGGCGCCGATCGCGGCGTGCGGCCAGTCGATGAGCCAGACGCGGTGCTGGTCGTCGATCATCACGTTGTCCGCGCGCAGGTCGCCGTGCACGAGCGCGTCGCCGGCGCAGACCCGCAGGGCCTCCTGCTCTCGCAGGACGAGCTTCTCGTGGTGGTCCCGCGCCCACTGGCCGAGGTCGCCGGCCCGGGCGACGACGCCCTCGCGGGTGGCCTCGTCGAGGTCGACCAGGCGGCGCCAGCCGGTGAAGTCCTCGGCGAGCACGTCGTCGATGCGCGGCAGGCCGTGGCCGGGCAGCGGCTCGACGTCCGCAAGCGCTCCCACGGCGTCCGCGACGGCGGCCAGGTCGGCCGGACGCCACGGCAGCTCGGGGGAGCGGCCGTGCACGACCTCGAAGCCGAGGATCACCCAGTCGCCGTCGTCGTCGGACCACAGCATGCGCGGCGCGGGCACCTGCGGGGGCAGGGCGGCGGCGACGCGCGTCTCGGCACGCGCGAGGTGCGGGGAGACCGGGTTCTGCTCGGCGGACACGGCCTTGACGAACACGCCGCGGCCGTCGGCGAACTCGAGGACGGCGGCGAAGCCGGGGCTGAACCCGCTGGTCGCGCTGATCTCGGCGGTCACCTGGGAGCCGGCGAGCGTGCTGATGCGCTCGCGGACGTGCCGGGGCAGGTCACGCCAGTCCAGCCGCTGGCCGCTGAACGCGGGCGGCAGGGCGATGACCTCGTCGGCACTCACGGCGCACATCCTGCCAGGCCGCGTCGACGTCTTTCGAGGGTGAGACCACGCTGCGGCCGGGCACCCGCACGGGCGGCCGCCGTCCGGGGTCCCGCGCGCACGTTCGTAGACTGGTGCGGATGACTGCGTACCTCGACCATGCGGCGACCACGCCCATGCTCCCGGGGGCTGCGCGCGTGCTCACCGAGCACCTGGCGCACCCGGGCAACCCGTCGTCGCTGCACGGCTCGGGCCGGGCGGCGCGACGCGTCGTCGAGGAAGCGCGCGAGACGGCCGCGGCGGCGCTCGGTGCGCGACCCAGCGAGGTCGTGTGGACGTCGGGCGGGACCGAGGCCGACAACCTCGCGGTCAAGGGGCTGTTCTGGGCGCGCCGCACGCAGGACCCGTCGCGGCGCCGCATCCTCGTGTCGGCGGTCGAGCACCACGCGGTCCTCGACCCCGCGTTCTGGATGGCCGAGCACGCGGGCGCGGAGCTGGTGCTGCTGCCCGTCGACGCCGACGGCGTGGTGGACGTCGCGGCGCTGCGCGACGAGCTCGAGGAGAACGGCCCGCAGGCGGCGCTGCTGTCGGTGATGTGGGCGAACAACGAGGTCGGGGCGCTGCAGCCGCTCGACGAGGTCGTCGCGCTCGCGCGGCGGTACGGCGTCCCGGTGCACGCCGACGCGGTGCAGGCGGTCGGGCAGGTGCCGGTGGACTTCGCGGCGTCGGGGCTGGACGCGATGACCGTGTCGGGGCACAAGCTCGGCGGTCCCGGCGGGGTCGGTGCGCTGCTCGCGCGGCGCGGGCTCGACCTCACGCCCGTGCTGCACGGCGGCGGGCAGG
>NZ_JAAXOY010000479.1 GCF_012396155.1 Cellulomonas septica
AGCGCGCGCTGCGTGGCTCGCGGCGTCGCGGGCACGACGAGCCCGAGCAGGACGCCCGCGATCGTCGCGTGCACGCCCGACGCGTGCATGAGCGCCCACGCGAGCACGGCGAGCGGCAGGAGCAGCCACGGGGTCGTGAGGCCGCGCGCCAGGGCGAGCGCGAACAGCGCGACGACGACGAGCGAGGCCGCGAGCGTGAGCAGCGCGACGTGGTCGGTGTAGACCACGCCGATGACGACGATCGCGAGGAGGTCGTCGACGACCGCGAGCGTCAGCAGGAACGCCCGCAGCGCGTTCGGGAGCGACCGGCCGACGACGGCGAGCACCGCGACGGCGAACGCGATGTCGGTCGCGGTGGGCACCGCCCAGCCCGTCGGGTTCCCGCCCGGCGCGGTCAGGTTGACCGCGAGGTAGAGCGCGGTGGGGACCAGCATGCCGCCGACCGCCGCGACGATCGGGACGACCGCCGTCCGCGGGTCGCGCAGCTCACCCGCGACGATCTCGCGCTTGAGCTCGAGCCCGACGACGAAGAAGAAGATCGCGAGCAGCCCGTCCGTCGCCCACGCCGATACCGACAGGTCGAGGTGCAGCGCCGCAGGCCCGACGACGGTCGTCGACACGGCCTCGTACGACGACGGGGACAGGTTGGCCCACAGCAGCGCGACGACCGTGCCCACCAGGAGCAGGACGCCCCCGGTGCGCTCCTCGCGGAGCGTGTCGAGCAGGTTGCTCTCGCCTCCCGGGGTGAGGGCGGCGAACAGGCGGGGGGCGGGACGACGGGGCACGGGCGACCTCCGGGCGCGACAGCAGGACTGCCGACCAGACTTCCCGGCGCACCGCGGACCAGGGTAGCGGCGCTCGGCGGGCGGCTGTGACCTCGGTCAGGGCGGGGCGTCGACCGCACGCGGGCGACGTCGTCCGACGGAGGAGGAGCGTCAGGCCGGCCGAGGGCCGCAGCCGTCAGGCGTCGGCGGGGGCCGGGACGTCGGGGCGGTCGTCGACCGCGGCGCGGCGGTCCTTCGGCGGGTCGAACCGGTAGCCGACGTTGCGGACCGTGCCGATGAGCTGCTCGTGCTCGGGGCCGAGCTTCGCGCGCAGGCGACGCACGTGGACGTCGACCGTGCGGGTGCCCCCGTAGTAGTCGTACCCCCAGACCTCCTGCAGCAGCTGCGCACGCGTGAAGACGCGGCCCGGGTGCTGGACGAGGTACTTGAGGAGCTCGAACTCCTTGTACGTGAGGTCGAGCGGCCGGCCGCGCAGGCGGGCCGTGTAGCCGCCCGCGTCGATCGTGAGCTCGCCCGACGAGATCTCCTGCGGGGCGTCGTCGTAGCCGGCGGTCGCCGCGCGCTCCATGACGAGCCGGAAGCGCGTCTCGACCTCGGCCGGGTTCGCCGACTCCAGGATGATGTCGTCCGCACCCCACTCGGCCGTGACGACCGTCAGACCGCCCTCGGTGAGGACCAGGACGAGCGGGACCGTCAGGCCGGTGGCGCGCAGCAGTCGGCACGTCGTGCGGGCCGTGACCAGGTCACGGCGTGCGTCGAGCACGACGATGTCCGCGTCCGGGGCGTCCACCAGGGCGGACGGTTCGACCGGGAGCACCCGGACCCGGTGCGACAGCAGACCGAGCGCCGGGAGCACCTGAGCAGAGCCCCCGGACGCGGGAGTGAGCAGCAGCAGATCTGCCACGTGGAACCTCCTCCCCGCGTGCGAGTGCTGCACACCGTACCGCGCCGCACGCGGAGCTCGTGCGGCGCGACGACCGGGCGGACGGGTCGCGTCTGCGACAATCGCTGCCGTGCTCATCCCCTCCGCGGCCCCCGTGACGACCTGCGCGACCTCCGCGCGGGTGCCCGCCACGACTCCTCGGACGACGGGGCGGTAGCCGCGGGATGCAGCTCGCCACCAGGGCCGTCGTCACGGCCGTCCTCGCGACCGTGGTCGCCGTCGCCGGCTACGTCGGGCTCTACCCGCTCGCCGCCGCGTGCGCCGTCCTCGTCCTGCTCGTCGCCGTCGGGTGGCCGCCTCTCGCCAACCTGCCGTTCGGCACCGGGACCAGCGTCGTCGTCGCGCTCGCCGGTCTCGGCTCCGTGGCGGTCGTCACGCTCGAGGAGGAGCAGCCCTACCTCGAGCGTCTGCCGGTCGTCTTCGCCGCCGCGGTCGTGCTGGCCTTCCTCGCCGAGCTCGTGCGGCGCGACGGGCGCGTGCGGCTCGTCGAGTCCGTGTCCGGCACCGTCGCGGGCGCGCTGGTCGCCGTCGCCGCCACCGGGTGGATCGCCATCGCGCGCGGGCCCGAGGGGGAGGCGCTCGTCGTCACCGCCGCGCTCGCGCTCGCCGTCGGGTCGGTCGTCGTCGCGATCCACCTGCCGGTGTGGATGGGGGTCCTCGCGACGACCGCGTCGTCGGCCGCGGCAGGCGCCGTCGCGGGGCTCGTGCTGCCGGACTTCGACCCGGTCGCCGGGGGGCTGCTCGGCGTCGCCGTCGGGATCCTCGTCGCCGCGCTGCACGCGCTGTTCGACCGCATGGAGGCGCTCGCGCGCTGGCGGCCCTCGCTCGCCGTCGTCGTGCTGCCCGTGACCGTGACCGGGCTGCTCGTGTACGTCGTCGGACGCGTGCTGGTCGGCTGACCGTGGACCGGGTCCTGCTCGTCCTCGGCGTGCTCGCGGTCGCCGTCGTCGTCGGGCTCGTGTGGCGGTCGCGCAACGGGCGCTTCACGCCGGTGCCGCCGAGCGTCCTCGCCGCCGCGTCGCCCGCGGGAGCCGCGGGTGCGCCGTCGGAGGGCGGCGGAGGCGTCGGTGAGGCGTCGCGCGGGGAAGGCG
>NZ_JAAXOY010000048.1 GCF_012396155.1 Cellulomonas septica
GACCCTCGCGCGCGAGGATCACCTGACCGGGGCGTGCGCCCCGCCCCGCCAGTGCTCGCCCCGCCGCACCACCCCGCCGGCCTCCCGACGCGCCCCGTCCCCCGGTCCGGCGGACCCGCACGCTGTCCCCCACCCCTGCACGCCGCTCCCACCCGGACGGGGCGGCTCGACCGAAGAGGAACCATGGCCCGCATCTACGACGACGCGACCGCGCTGATCGGCAACACCCCGCTGGTCCGCATCAACAAGATCACCGACGGCGCCCCCGCCACGGTGGTCGGCAAGCTCGAGTTCTACAACCCGGCCAACTCGGTCAAGGACCGCATCGGCGTCGCGATCATCGACGCGGCCGAGGCGTCGGGCGACCTCAAGCCCGGCGGCACGATCGTCGAGGCCACGTCCGGCAACACCGGCATCGCGCTCGCGTTCGTCGGTGCGGCGCGCGGCTACAAGGTCGTCCTCACGATGCCGGAGACGATGTCGAAGGAGCGGCGGGCGCTGCTGCGCGCGTTCGGTGCGGAGCTCATCCTCACGCCGGGCTCGGAGGGCATGAAGGGCGCGGTCAACAAGGCCGACGAGGTCGTCAAGGAGCGCGAGGGCGCGATCCTGGCCCGCCAGTTCGCCAACGAGGCCAACCCGGCGATCCACCGCCGCACGACGGCCGAGGAGATCTGGGCCGACACGGACGGCGAGATCGACATCCTCGTCGCGGGCATCGGCACGGGCGGCACGATCACGGGCGTCGGCCAGGTGCTCAAGGAGCGCAAGCCGGGCGTGCAGATCGTCGGTGTGGAGCCGGCCGAGTCGCCGATCCTCAACGGCGGCGCCCCCGGCCCGCACAAGATCCAGGGCATCGGCGCGAACTTCGTGCCCGAGATCCTCGACACCTCGGTCTACGACGAGATCATCGACGTCGACGCCGAGACGGCCGTCGCGGTCGCGCGTCGCGCCGCCGCCGAGGAGGGCCTGCTGGTCGGCATCTCGTCGGGTGCCGCGCTGCACGCCGCGAAGCTCCTCGCGCAGCGTCCCGAGAACGCGGGCAAGCTGATCGTCGCCATCATCCCGTCGTTCGGCGAGCGCTACCTGTCGACGATCCTCTACGCCGACCTGCTCGACTGAGCGTCCGCCCCGCCCGTCCCCCCGCTCAGACCGGAAGGCTCATGACCGCACCCCTGCGCCTGCTGGACCTCCTGAAGGAGGACCTCGACGCCGCACGGCACCGCGACCCCGCGGCCCGCTCGGCGCTCGAGGTCGCCCTCGGCTACCCCGGCGTGCACGCGGTGTGGGCCTACCGGGTGGCGCACCGGATGTGGCGGGAGCCCGGTCTCCGGCTGCCCGCGCGACTGCTGTCGCAGCTCGCGCGGGCAGCCACCGGGGTCGAGATCCACCCCGGTGCCCGGCTCGGGCGGCGGCTGTTCATCGACCACGGCATGGGCGTGGTCGTCGGCGAGACCGCCGAGGTCGGCGACGACGTGGTGCTGTTCCACGGGTCGACGCTCGGCGGCAAGTCCATGCGGCGCGGCAAGCGCCACCCCACGCTCGGCGACGGCGTCGTCGTCGGAGCAGGCGCCAAGATCCTCGGACCGGTGTGGGTCGGGAACGGCGCGCAGGTGGGGGCGAACGCGGTCGTGATCCACGACGTGCCGGCCGACGCGATCGCCGTGGGTGTGCCCGCGCAGATCCGGCTGCGCCCGAAGACGGCGCCGTTCGACGTCGAGGTCGACGACCCCGCGATCTACATCTGACGCCACCGCGTCACCACCCGGGCCGGTGGGCCCTTCCCCGGTTCCGTCGAGCCGCTCCTTCACACTTGTTCTAGTTGTGTGCAAACAACTAGAGTTGAGGCATGCTCCTGCGCGTCGACCCCTCCTCCCCCGAGCCGCTGTTCCAGCAGCTCGCGGACCAGGTGCGTCGAGCCGTCGCCCGCGGCGAGCTCACGGCGGGTGCGCGCCTCCCGGCCGCCCGGGAGCTCTCGACGTCGCTCGACATCAACCTGCACACCGTGCTGCGCGCCTACCAGGAGCTCCGCGACGAGGGCGTGATCGAGCTCCGCCGCGGCCGCGGTGCGGTCGTCGCCCGCACCGACGACCTCGCCGCGCTCCACGAGGCCGTCGAGCGCCTCGTCCAGACCGCCCGCCGGCTCGACGTCCCGCCCGCCACCACGCTCGCCCTGCTCAAGGAGGCCCTCCGGTGACCGCCGACCGCCGCCCGACCATCCCCCACCGCCGGGCGACCACCCTGATCACGCTCGTCGCACCCGTCGCGCTCACGGCCGTCGCGGTGCTCGTGGCGCTGACGTGGGCCGATGACCTGCCCGACCCGGTCGCGACGCACTGGGGCCCGGGCGGCACGCCCGACGACTTCTCGTCCCTCGGGGGTGCGCTGCTGCTGCTCGCCCTGACGTCGGTCCTGCTGTCGCTGTCGTGCTGGGTGCTCGCCCTGCGGCTCGGCGCCGAGGCGACGACGCGCCGCATCGCCGCCGGGACGTCCGTCGGCATCGCGGCGCTCCTCGCCGTCCTGGTCGTGGGCTCGCTCGCGCTGCAGCGCGGGCTCGACGACGCGCGCGACACCGGTCCGATCTCCGGTGTCGTCGCCGCCGCGTTCGCGACGGGCCTCGTGCTCGGCGTCGTCGCGGCGCTCCTGGTCCCCGGCGACCCCGACGTCACCACGACCGACGCACCGCCCGCCGACGCGGCACGGCTGCCCCTCGCGCCCGGCGAGCGCGCCGCGTGGACCGCGAGCGTGTGGTCGCCCGCGGCGATCGGTGTCGCGCTGCCGGTGATCGCGCTGCAGGTCGTGCTGTCGATCGTGCTCGACACCTGGGTCCTGCTCGCGATCGCGGCCGTCCTCGCCGCGCTGCTCGCGAGCATGCTGGTCCTGCGCGTCACGGTCAGCACCGCCGGGCTCGTCGCACGGTCGCCGCTCGGCTGGCCACGCGTGCACGTCCCGCTCGAGCAGGTGGTCGCCGCGCACGCCGAGACGATCAGCCCGCTCCGGGACTTCGGCGGGTGGGGCTACCGCGTCGCGCTCGACGGGCGGGCCGGGTTCGTCCTGCGAGCCGGTGACGCGCTCGTCGTCGAGCGGACCGGCGCGCGCACGACGGTCGTCACGGTCGACGACGCCGCGACGGCCGCCGCTCTGCTCAACACGCTCGCGGAGCGCGCTCGGGTCTCCTGACGGCTCGGCCGGAGCCGGGGCAGCCGCGCGAAGCGACTGACCGGTAACCTGACCGCCGCGCGTCGCCGCCGACGCGCCGGTCGAGCGGAGGGTGGACGGATGCGCCTCGGGTACTACGTCGGGTACTGGTCGGCCGGTCCGCCGCCGGGCGCGCAGGAGGCCGTCCTGGCCGCGGAGCAGCTCGGGTTCGACTCGGTCTGGACGGCCGAGGCGTACGGGTCCGACGCGCTGACGCCGCTCGCGTGGTGGGGCGCGCGCACGTCGCGGATCCGCCTCGGCACCGCGATCGCGCAGCTGTCCGCGCGGACCCCGACGGCCGCCGCGATGGCGGCGCTCACGCTCGACCACCTGTCCGGCGGGCGCTTCGTGCTCGGGCTCGGCGCGAGCGGTCCGCAGGTGGTCGAGGGGTGGTACGGCCAGCCGTACCCGCGGCCGCTCGCCCGCACCCGGGAGTACGTCGACGTGGTGCGCCAGGTGCTCGCCCGCGAGGCGCCCGTCACCTACGACGGCGACTTCTTCCGCCTGCCGCTCCCCGCCGACCAGGGCACGGGCCTCGGCAAGCCGCTGCGCTCGACCGTCCACCCGCTGCGCGCCGACCTGCCGATCCACCTGGCCGCCGAGGGGCCGCGCAACACCGCGCTCACGGCCGAGATCGCCGACGGCTGGCTGCCGATGTTCTACTCGCCGCGCATGGACGCCGAGCACCGTGCGCTGCTCGCCGAGGGGTTCGCGAAGCGGTCGGGCGCGCTCCGGCCGGTCGAGGAGTTCGAGGTCACGGCCGCGGTGCCCGTCGTCCTGGCCGACGACGTCGAGCAGGCCGCCGACACGATCCGCCCCCACGTCGCGCTGTACGCGGGCGGGATGGGCGCCAAGGGCGCGAACTTCCACCGCAACGTGCTCGACCGGCTGGGGTACGCCGAGGCGTGCGACGAGATCCAGGCGCACTACCTCGCGGGCGACAAGGCGCGGGCCGTCGCCGCCGTCCCGACCGAGCTCGTGCGCGAGATCGGGCTCGTCGGGACGCCCGACGACATCCGCGCGCAGCTCCCGGCGTGGCAGGGCACCGCGATCACGACGATGCTCGTCCAGACCGACCCCCGCGCGCTGCCCGCGGTCGCCGCGCTGCTGGCCGAGGCAGTCGACGGCGGCCCGAGCACGCATGCCGTCTGACGTGGGCGCGCACGCGAGGGCTCGCTGACGTGGACGACGACTACGTCGAGGCCGTGCTGGACCTCGTCGCGACGATCCCGTCGGGTCGCGTCATGACCTACGGGACCGTCGCCGAGGTGGTGAGCGAGCAGGCCGTGCGGGACGGTGGTCGGCCCCGCGGCGGACCGCGTCAGGTCGGGCAGGTGATGAGCCGCGCCGGGTCGGGCGTGCCGTGGTGGCGCGTCGTCAACGCGCAGGGTGCGCCGCCCGCGCGGCACCGGGTGCGGGCGATGGAGCAGCTCGTCGCCGAGGGGACGCCCCGGACCGCCGACGGCTCGCGCGTCGCGCTCCGCCGGGCGATCTGGTTCCCCGACGACTGACGCGGCGGCTCGGGCGTCGTGCTCCGTCGTGCGGCCGGGCCTCCGACGACCCACGACCGACGACCGACGACCCACGACCCACGACCCACGACCCACGACGGTCGCGGCACCGCCGTGGTCGCCGCGTGCCGCGGCGGCGTCCGGGCTCAGTCGCGTCGGACCAGGACCAGCGCGCGGTCGTCGGAGTCGTCGGCCCGCACCGCCGCGAGCACGGCCGTGGCACCGCCGACCCGAGGCGCGAGCACGCGGTCGGCCGCCCCCATGAGCCGGTCGAGGCCGCGGTCCAGCGACGTGCCGGGCGTGTCCACGAGCCCGTCGGTGTAGAGCAGCAGCACGTCGCCCGGTTCGAGGCGCCCGTACCGGGGCCGGTAGGGCAGGTCGTCGACGACCCCGAGCGCGGGGCTCCCGACGGTGTCGACCACGTCGAGCCGGCCCGCGCCCGCGTGCAGGTGCAGCGGCGGCGGGTGCCCGGCCGACGCGACCGTGTAGTCGCCCGAGGTGAGGTCGACGGCGACGTGCACGGCCGTCGCGAACCCCTCCTCCCAGTCCTGGTCGAGCACGTACGCGTTCGCGGCCTGCAGGAACGACTCGGTCGGCAGCGCGCCGAGCAGGCCGCCGAACGCGCCGGACAGCTGCAGGGACCGGACGCCCGCGTCGAGCCCCTTGCCCGAGACGTCGACGAGCACGACCTCGAGCACGGCGCCGCGCCGCAGCCGCGCGACCATGAAGTCGCCCGAGAACGCGTCGGCGTGCGCGGACCGGATCTCCGAGTCGACCGACCAGCCCGCCGGCAGCGCGGGCACCCGCCCGTGCGCGGACAGCCGGTCCCGCAGGTCGACGAGCATGTGACCGCCGGGCGCACCCCGCAGTCCCAGCCGGTCCCGCTCGTTCGCGAACACCAGCGCGACGACCGTCGCGACGCCGATGATGACGACGACCCCGGGCACCATCGCGGGCACGCCCGCGAGCATGAGCACGAGCGCCTCGAGGAGGATGACGACGCAGAGCGCCGCGAGCGGGTGCAGGCGCAGCAGGAGCACGCCCGCCAGCAGGAGCAGCAGGAACGTCGAGGGCGGCACCCACTCGGCCTGCAGGACGACCCCCGCGACGATCGCGCCGGACACCAGGACGAGCAGGCCCGCGAGCCCGGGCTGCGAGCGCAGGACGCGCCGGCGCACGGCGAGCACGATCCGCGTGAGGGGTCCCGGGCCGACCGTCGCGCCCGTCGTCATCGCCCGAGCGTATCCGCAGGTCGCGGACGCGAACAGGGCGCCAGGACCCGCGCGTCGCCGGGAAACCGCTCGCGCGCACCGCGGGCCGCCCGCGACCATGGCGACCATGAGCCGCCTGCCCGAGGGGTACCGCGTCGTCGCCGTGCCCGAGACCCGTCAGACCGAGTTCCTCGAGACCGACCGCCTGGCGTTCGCGTTCGACTCCACGCCCGAGACCGATGCGATCGTGCCGCTCACGGTGCCGTTCGACCGCACGATGGGCGTCGAGGCGCCCGACGGCTCGCTCGCCGCCGTCCACGGGTCCTTCCCGTTCACGCTGCCCGTGCCCGGCGGCAGCGTCGCGTGCTCCGGGCTCACGTGGGTCGGTGTGCGGCCCGACCAGCGCCGGCGCGGCCTGCTCACCGCGATGATCGACAGCTACTTCGCACGCTCGCTCGACCGCGGCGAACCCGTCTCCGCGCTGTTCGCCGCCGAGCACGCGATCTACGGGCGGTTCGGCTACGGCTCGGCCGCCGACGACCTGCGCGTCAAGCTGTCGCGCGGCGCCGCGCTGCGCGACGTCCCGGGGTCCGCGGACCTCACCGTGCGGTTCACGACGCTCGACGCGTTCGCGCACCGCGACGTCCTCGACGCGGTCCACCGCGCGGCGGGCGCCGGACGGCCGGGGTGGATCACGCGCGACACCGAGGTGCTGCGCCGCCGTCAGCTCGTCGACCCGCCCGCGTGGCGCGACGGTGGGGAGCCGCTGCGGCTCGCGACGGTCCACGACGCCGCGGGCGAGGTCCGCGGGTACGCGACGCTGCGGCGCAAGGACGTCTGGACCGAGGGCGGCCCGCGGTACGAGGTCCGCGTGCGCGAGGCCGTCGCGGTCGACGCGGCCGCCTCGCACCGGCTCTGGTCGTTCCTGCTCGATCTCGACCTCACCGCGACGGTCGAGGGGCCGATGCTCCCCGTCGACGACGCGCTGCTCCACCAGCTCGTGGACCCGCGCGGGATCGTGCCGAAGATGGTCGACAACCTGTGGGTGCGCCTGCTCGACGTCCCGGCGGCGCTCACGGCCCGCCGGTACGCCGCCCCCGTCGACGTCGTGCTCGACGTGCTCGGTGCGGGCGCCCTCGCGGACAACCTGCGGATCCTGGCGGACGGCGGCCGCCTCGTCGTCATCGGGATGCAGCAGGGGCGGCGGGCCGAGCTCGACCTCGGGCTGCTGCTCGCGCGGCGCGCGTCGGTCATCGGCACGACGCTGCGGTCACGCCCGCACGCGCAGAAGGCCGCGATCGTCGACGGGGTCGCCCGGCACGTGTGGCCGCTGCTCGCCGACGGCACCGTCCGTCCCGTCGTGCACGCGCGCGTCCCGCTCGCGGAGGCCGCGGAGGCGCACCGCATGATGGAGCGCGGCGAGGCCTTCGGGAAGGTGCTGCTGGTCCCCTGAGCCGCCGCGCCGCGACCGGCGTCAGTCCAGCAGGCCCGCCGCGAGCGCCGGGACGATCACCGGGGTGAGCGGCAGCCGCGGGATCAGCGTCGCCTGCACCGCGTGGTAGAGGTCGGCCTTGCCCGCCCACACCGTGCGCGACACCGTGTTGTCGGTGCCGAGCTCGTGCCACCACGAGCCGCCCTCGCGGTCGAGGTGGTGCGCGCCGACGTACTCCCACCACTGGGTGTAGAGGTCGTCGTACCGCGCCTCCCCGGTCGCGGCGTGCAGCGCGGCGGCCGCGGCCACGGCCTCGGCGGCGACCCAGTGCATGCGCTCGCGCACGACGGGCGCTCCGTCCCAGTCGACCGTGTAGACGAAGCCGGGTGCGCCGTCGACGTCCCAGCCCTCGCGCACGCCGGCGTCGAACAGCGCGACGGCGTCGTCGAGCAGCCACGTCGGGGCGACGTCGCCGCGCGCGGTCACGGCGGCGCGCGCGTGCAGCGTGAGGCGCGCCCACTCGAACCAGTGCCCGATGGTCGCGCCGTACGGGCGGAACGGGTGCGCGGGCGTGTCGACGTTGTACTCGAGGTCGGCGACCCAGTCCGCGTCGAAGTGCTCGGGGATGCGCCAGGAGTTGCCCTTCGCGAACCCGTCGACGACCCGCTCGACGATCCGCAGCGCACGGTCGAGCCAGACGCGGTGGCCCGTGACGTCCGCGGCCGCGAGGTACGCCTCGACGGTGTGCATGTTCGCGTTGACGCCGCGGTAGGTGTCGAGCGTCGTGAACGTACGGTCCCACTGCTCGACCGCGAGTCCCGCCTGCTCGTCCCAGAAGCGCTGCTCCGAGACGGCGAGGGCCTCGTCGAGGAGCTCGCGCGCGCCCGGGCGGCCCGCGGCGGTCGCGCTCGACGCCGCGAGGATCACGAACGCGTGCGGGTAGGCGGCCTTGTCGGTGTCCCGCGGGGTGCCGTCGCGCTCGACCTCGGCGAACCAGCCGCCGTGCTCGTCGTCGTGGAAGACGCCGCGCAGCGCCGCGAGCCCGTGGTCCACGAGCGCCGCCGAGCCGGGGCGCCCCAGCAGGTGCCCGATCGCGTAGACGTGCGTCATGCGGCACGTGATCCAGAGCTCGAGCGGGCCGTCCTGCACGCCGCCCTGCTCGTCCTGCCGCGCGAACCCGCCGCCGGGCAGCGCCGACGCCCTCCCGAAGTCCAGCAACCGGTCGGTCTCACCCTCGAGCCACCGGGCGTGCGCGGGCGTCGTCAGCCAGGACATGCGTCAACCCTACCGACGGCGGACCGGCGACCGGTCCAGGCTGCACGGTCGGCGACGGGCGGGACACAATGCCCGGATGAGCGACGACGAGGCACGTGACGAGGTCGGCACGGGGCAGCACGCGCAGGGTCCGACGGGCACGGGGCCGCGGGTCGTCGTGGTGCCGGCACCCGGGGGCGGCGACGGCGCGCCGGACGACGACCAGGACGAGGGCCGCGAGGACGTCACCGACCTCGTGGGCGAGCCCGCGAAGGTCATGCGGATCGGCACGATGATCAAGCAGCTGCTCGACGAGGTCCGCAGCGCGCCGCTCGACGACGCCGCCCGCGCGCGTCTGGCCGAGGTGCACGAGCGGTCCCTCAAGGAGCTCGAGGACGGCCTGTCCCCCGAGCTCGTGGCCGAGCTGCACCGCATCACGCTGCCGTTCGTCGACGAGCAGACGCCGTCGGACGCCGAGCTGCGGATCGCGCAGGCGCAGCTCGTCGGGTGGCTCGAGGGCCTGTTCCACGGCATCCAGACGGCGCTCGTCGCGCAGCAGATGGCGGCGCAGGCGCAGCTGTCGCAGATGCGTCGTGCGCTCCCGCCCGGTACGCGGCGGGGTCGGCGAGCACGTCCGGCGGGAAGGTGAGGACGGCGTCCCCCGCCTCGGGCAGACCCGCGTTGCCCATGACGACGAGCACCTCGAGGTCACCGTCGTTGACCGCGCGGTGCACGACGCCCGGGTCGAAGCGCACGACGTCACCCGCCGTCAGACGGTGCTCGACGAGCCCGTCCGGGCCGAGCGTGTGCACGGCGCCCGTACCGCCGAGCACGACGTACGCCTCCGCGGACGCGGTGTGCAGGTGCGGCGCCCCCGACCCGGCGCGCCCGACGCCGTCGGCGGCGGGCCAGTCGTAGACGCGCAGGTGGCTCACGGACACGCCACCGGGCAGGAGGCTCACGACGACCCGACCGCCGTGCCGGCCGCGATGCCGTGCGCCGTACCGCCGACCGAGGCGGCGGGAAGGCCGTTCGTCGTCCCGTCGAGTCCCGCCGACCCGGCGTCCGGACCGTCGAGGACCGACGTGCCCAGCGACGCGAGCCCGCCCGCCCGCCCGACGTCGGACGCACCGTCGGCGACGACGACCGCGTACCGGAACGTCACCGTGCCACCGGGGCCGAAGGGCACCTCGGTCGAGAAGAACGGCGCCGGGTTGAGGCAGCCGAACTGCTCGACGCGCGCGAACCACTGCGGTCCCGCGCCGTCGGCCTCGCCGGTGCCGTCGACCAGGACGACGGTCGACGCGCGACCCACGTCGTCGTGCCGCCCGACGAGCCCGAGCCACGGCTGGCGCGTGCCGCGCAGCTCCTCGCCACCGGCCCCGACCGGCGCGAGCAGGACGCCGTCGGTGAACGACCGCGGACCGCGCCAGAACAGCCCGCCGTACCCGGCGTTCTCGCGGCCGCGGGTGGTCGGCGAGCCGATCGTGAGGTCGTGCGCGGACACGTTCGTCATCGTCGTGGTGAACGTGAGGACCCACGCGTCGGGCCGGTCGGCGGGCACGACGAACGCGAGCGCGCGGTCCTCGTCGACGACGTGCTCGCCGGACTGCGTGTGCCACGCGAGGGTGTGCGCGAGGTCGACGCGGTCGGCGCCGACGGCGAGGACCCGCAGGTCCTGGTGGTCCATCGACCCGTCGTTGTCGAGCTGGACGTAGCCCTGGCCGTGCACGTACGTCGGGCCGCCCCAGAAGTTGTGCTCGCCGACGACGGGCAGCGACCAGGAGACGCCCTTGTGCCAGACGTGGTCCCAGGGGCGGAACGCGGAGACCAGGTCGCCGCCGCGCGTGCGCAGCGGGTGCACGTACGGGCGCGGGCTCTCGAGCTGCGCGTCGTCGGGCACGTAGACGTACCGCGCGAGCATCGTGCCGGCCGCCGTGACGTCGACCGCGCGGCCGACGTCGT
>NZ_JAAXOY010000480.1 GCF_012396155.1 Cellulomonas septica
GACGTCCGCCGACCGGTAGACGGCGGCGACGAGGTCGCGCAGCTCGCGGTGCACGGACCCGCCCTCACGGACCCAGGCGGCGAGCTCCGCGGGCTGAGCGACCGGTGGCAGGCTCGGGGCGGGGACGGTCGGAGGTGCCGCCCGGACCGGCACGCTGGGCACGGGCGCCTCACGCACCTCCTCGGCCACGTCCGTGAGCTCGTCCAGCGCGACGACCTCGGTCCCGCCGTCGGTCACGGACACGAGCGCCGCGTCGCCCTCGACGACCGCGACGCCGACCCGACGACCGCGCCAGGTCGCCGTCGTCGCGACCGTCTCCATCGCCCGGACCTCGGAGACGGCGACGAGCCGGTCACCGCTCAGCCCCGTTGCCGCGCCTCCGCCGGGGTCGCCGGTCAGCCCGAACCCCACCGGCAGCAGCCCTTCCCACGGCTCACCGCACGGCAGCAGGTCGTCGCCCACGAGCGCGTAGACGCCGACACGCGTCGCCTCGGGACCCGTGCCGGGCACCCAGCGGGGCCGGCACCGCAGGACGTCCTGCTCGTGCTCCCGCACCTCGGTCAGCTCGGCCGGGTCGACCACCGCCTGCCACGCCCCGTGCGTCCGACGGCGCACCTCGGGGGCGTCCGGCGCACCCCACGGGCCACCGATGACGACGCCGTCGGAGCGAACCGTCAGCACCGTCGCGTCCACGCCGCGCCAGCGTGCGGTCGTCCGGACGCGGAGCACCCGGTCGACCTCCGTGCGCGACCACGGCGTCGCCGTCCGGCCCGGGTCGTCGTCGAACCGCGACGACAGCGCGCGCACCTCCGGCGCGTACGGTGCCTCGCACGCGTACTCCTGACCACCGACGACGACGTAGAACCCGACCCGCACGGCGCCCATCGTGTCGCGTCACCCCGCCCTGCTGCTCCTGCGGCACGCCGACGCACGCCCCGCGACGCTCGTCCCCAGCGCCATCTCACGCTCGGTCAGACCGCCACCGCACGTTCGGCCAGAACGCCACCTCGCGCTCGGTCGGACCGCGATTTCGCGTGCAGTCGGATCGCCACCTCGCACTCCGTCGGACCACGACCTCGCGTCGGGTCGGGTCGCGACCTCGCGCTCGGTCAGACCGCGACCTCGCGCTGGATCAGACAGCGACCTCGCGCTGGGTCAGAGCGCGACCTCGTGCTCGACCTCGACGGCGTCGGTCAGCTCGGCGACCGGGACCTGCCCCTGCCACTCGAACCGGTCGATGCGGCTCACCCGCGGGTCGGTCGGCAGGTCGTCGCGGTCGTACGACCAGACGGCCGTGTCCCCCTCGACGCGCTGGACGACGACGTCGTGCCCCTGCCAGCGGGCGGTCGTCTCGACGGAGAACAGCCGCGACGCGGCCGACCGGTCGACCAGCCGGCTCCACCGCCCGCGCCCCTCGTCCTCGAACGCAGGGTCGGGCGGCTGCGGACCGAAGGCGAGCAGGCGCACGGCCGGCTTGTGCAGGCTCACGACGGGGTAGACGTGACCGTCGACCTCCGCGTAGGCGCCCGCTCTCACGGCGTCCCCGTCTTCGGCACGACGACCCACTTGTCGTTGATGAACCGGGCCACGAGCTCCTGCGAGCCGTTCGCGGCGGTCCGCCACATCTCGGCGCCCTCAGGGATCTCGATCTTGTTCGGTCCGTACGCGAGCTCGGGGCTGTACGCCGACGAGGCACCGCTCCAGCCACTCCCGCGGAACGGGTTGCGCTCGTCGCCGACGCGCGCCGTCCCCGTCTTGGGGTCGACGTCGAACGCGTTCGACGCGTCGTACGCGGCGCTCGGGTGGTGCGTCTTGACCCAGTCGAACATCGCCTCGCGCCGGGCCACGTCGTCCGTGATCTGGTACAGCGAGTCCGGCATGGAGGCCATCGCCTGCAGCGGCCCCTCGGGGATGCCCGGGTAGACGTAGCTCGGCAGCGCCGAGCCTCCTCCGGGCGCGATCCCGTCGCCGGCCATGTACCGCACCGTGAACGCGGAGTCGTTCGCGAGCGAGTACGGCGCCGAGTCGGGCAGCGTGAACGGGCTGTTCGGGTAGTTGAGCCCGAGCTGGTGGTACAGCTGGGCCGTCGTCGCGCCGTCGATGTCGAGGAGCCGCGACACGAACCCGCCGAGGTTGTCCAGCTGCGCGCTCGGGAGGGTCCGCACGTACGCCAGATGGTCCGGGTCGAAGAACCGCGCCGCGTCCGTGCCCAGGATGTCGAGCGCCTGGTTCGGCGTGATGACCTTCTGCAGCAGCGTGTCCTCGTACACCGCGGGCATGCGCGAGCGGATGTCGAGCAGCGTGTCGACCTGCGTGCGCGTGAGGTCCTCGACGCGGGTCTGCATGAGCTCGCGGAACGCGGTCCGGTTGAGCCCGTGGTCGTACAGGACGTCGTCGAGGACGTCCGTGAACTTGAGCTCGGGACCGTGCGGCGAGCTGCCCGGCCCGGTCGGACCGGACGCGGGCGGCGGCGTCGAGCCACCACCGGTCGCGGGATCGACGGGGGTCGCAGGGTCGTGCGGGGCACCACCGGTCGCCGGGTCGACGGGCGTCGCCGGAGCGTGCGGCGCGCCACCCGTCGCCGGGTCGTGCGGCGTGCTTCCGGTGGGCGGGTCGACCGGCGTCTTCGGCGGGTCCACGGGGCTCGTCGGCGGGTCGACGTGCCCCGGCGTGCCACCCGTCGGCGGGTCCACCGGCGTCTTCGGCGGGTCGACGGGGTTCGACGGCGGGTCGACCGGCGTCTTCGGCGGGTCGACCGGCGAGCCGGAGCCGGACCCACCCGAGCCCGAGCCTGAGCCCGAGCCACCGTGACCGGTGCCCGAGCCGCCGTGG
>NZ_JAAXOY010000481.1 GCF_012396155.1 Cellulomonas septica
GACGGCCGCGAGCACCGCGGACGGCACGGCGGACAGCTCGACCGCGAGGTTGAGCGCGAGGACCGCGGCGGCGACGACGACCGCGAGCAGCACCCGGACGCGCGCCTCGGCGGGGCTGACGTCGGACCCGCTCTCGGGCGGGCCCAGAGGTCGCAGCGTGCGCAGCAGCGGCAGGCTCGTCGGGACGACGAGCACGGCGACGGCGAGGAACACCCATCGCCACCCGGCGGTCTCCGCGATCACGCCCGCGACCGCGGGCCCGACGAGCGACGGCAGGACCCACGCGGCGGAGAACCAGGCGAAGGCCCGCGGGTGCAGCACGGGCGGGTACGCGCGCGCGAGCGTGACGATGAGCGTGACGTTGACGGCGCCGCCGCCCAGACCCTGCGCGAGGCGGCCGAGCACGAGCACCGGCATCGACGCCGCGAGCCCCGCGACGACCAGGCCGAGCACGAACAGCACCGCCCCGGCGAGGAACGGCCGGAACGGGCCGTGCCGGTCCGACCACGACCCGGCGACGACCATGCCGACGACGCCCGTCGCGAGCGGCCCGGCGAACGCGAACGCGTAGAGCGCGTGCCCGTCGAGCACGTCGGCGACGCGCGGCATGACGGTGGTGACCGCGAAGGACTCGAACGCGACGAGGACGACCAGCGTCACGAGCGCCGCGGTCGTCGTGCGCCGCTCGCGCCAGAGCGCGTCGGTCGTGCGGGGGCGGTCGTCGGGCGGCGTCACCTGGCGACCCTAGCCCGCGGATCCGTTGCCGCGGGAAACGCATTTCCGCGACCGCGGGACGGCCCCGGACGAAGCGGAAGGGCGGCCGGTGCACGACCGGCCGCCCTCCGCGACGTGCGCACCGGATGACGCCTCTCGGCGCGTGGCCGCTCGTGGCGGCGAAGGGTAGAGCCCGGGGGTCATGGGCGGTGCGACACCCTCCACAACGGAGGGGACCCACCGGTCATTCCCGGCGCTGCGGACCGGTGGCGTGGCGCGCGCCACGGCGACGCGTCAGACCGTGAACCTGCCCACGAGCTCGTCGAGCCGCACCGAGTTGCGCGCGACCTCGTCGGCCGAGCCGCGGATCTGGTCGATGTGCCCGGCCGTGTACTGCGCGTTCTCGGCCATCGCGCGGACGTTGTCGGCGATCGTCGTCACGCCCAGCGCCGCGTCGGCGATGTTCGAGGTCATCTCCGACGTCGTGACGGTCTGCTCCTCGACGGCCCCGGCGATGCTGCTCTGGTGGTCGTTGACCTGCCCGATGACGTCGGTCGTCGTGGTGATCGCGGCGACCGCGTGCGCGACGTCGGACTGGATCTGCGTGATCCGGCCGGTGATCTCCTCGGTGGCCTTCGCGGTCTGCTGCGCGAGCTCCTTGACCTCGCCCGCGACGACCGCGAAGCCCTTGCCGGACTCGCCCGCACGGGCGGCCTCGATCGTCGCGTTGAGCGCCAGCAGGTTGGTCTGCTCGGCGATCGTGTTGATGAGCGCGACGACACCGCCGATCGCGGCGGACGACTCGCCCAGGCGGCCGATGGTGGTGTTCGCGTCGTCGGTGCTGGACACGGCCGTGTGGCCGGCGGTGTTCGCCTCGGCGGCGCTGCGCGCGATCTCCTGGATGGACGCGCCCATCTGCTCGCCCGCGACGGCGATGGTCTGGACGTTCGACGACACCTGCTCGGCGGCCGCCGCGGCGGACGCGGCCTGCTGCGCGGCCTGGGTCGACTGCCGGGTCATCTCCCCCGTGATCGCCGAGAGCTCCTGCGCCGCGGCGGACGAGGTGGCTGCGGTCTCGCCGATCTGGCGGACGAGCGCGGCGATGTTCGCGACGAAGCGGTTGAACACGCGGGCGAGGTCCCCGACCTCGTCGTCGCGCGCGGTGCTCACCTGCTGCGTGAGGTCGCCGTCGCCGTCGGCGATCTCCGTGAGCCGGGCGGTGAGGTCCCGGAGGGGGCGCGTGATGCTGCGCGTGAGGATCCCCGCGAGGACGACGACCAGCGCGACCGCGAGCGCCGAGCCGCCGACGATCACCACCTCGGTGGCGAGCGCTGCCTGGTCCGCCTCGGCGTCCCGCTCGACGAGCAGGCCTTCCTCGGCCCCGCCGATCTGGTCGAGCACGCCGCGGATCTGGTCCATGACGGCCTTGCCCGCGTCGGACATGACGATCTCCTGCGCGGCCTCGAAGCCGTCGGCGTCGCGGACGTCGATCGTCTGCTGCATCTCGTCGAGCTTCGCGGCGATCAGCGGCTCGAGCTCCTCGAGCCGTGCCTGCTGCGCGGGGTTGTCGGCGGTGAGCTCGCGCACCTCGGCGAGGTGCTCGCCGACCGCGGTCCGCGCGGCGGTGTAGGGCGCGAGGTAGGAGTCCGCGCCGGTGATGAGGTAGCCGCGCTGGCCGGTCTCCGCGTCCGTGAGCGAGGACAGGATGTCGTCGTTCGCGCGGATGACGTCGTGCGTGTGGTCGACCCAGTCGCTGCTCTCCACGAGCGCCCGGGTGTTGAGGAACGACACGACGCCGACGCCGATCATGAGGACGAGGGTGGCGGCGAAGCCGGCGACGAGACGTCGACCGATGCTCCAGCGCCAGCGGCGCGGGCGGGTGGGGTGGGACTGGCCGGGCACGATCACTGCTCCTGGGTCTGGGGGGTTCACCTCTCCCTTCGACCGCCCGTAGATCGTTTCAAGTGGTCGCCCGGAGAATCTGTCGCGCGACCAGAACGCGGCGCCGCGCGACCTCCCGACGGGCGGGTCAGTCCCAGCGCGCGTCCGGGCCGAGGGCCTGGCTCAGGGCTGCCGCCCACGCGACGGGCGTCGCCGGGACGCCGTCGATCCACGCGACGGGCACGCCCAGGG
>NZ_JAAXOY010000482.1 GCF_012396155.1 Cellulomonas septica
CGACCCGCGGCCACGGCCGTCGTCAGCTGCTCGACCACGTGCCGACGCAGCGTCAGGCGCCGCCGACGCGGTGAGCGCAAGTCCCGTGGGGCGGCCGGACCACGGTCGCCCCACGGACGTGCCCGGACCCGCCGCCGCGTCAGCCGCGTGGACCTGCGGACCGTCAGGACCGGCGCCCGGGTAACGTCACGGCCCGTGACCACGACGCTCTCCGGCGGCGCCGTCCTGCGCCCCGCCCAGCCCGGTGACGAGCCCGGCATCCTCGCCTGCATCCGCGAGCTCGCGGAGTACGAGCGCGAGCCCGACGCGGTCGACACGACCGAGGCCGACCTGACGGCCGCGCTGTTCGGCGACCACCCGGCGGTGTTCGCGCACGTCGTCGAGCGGGACGCCGAGGTCGTCGGGATCTCGGTGTGGTTCCTCAGCTACTCCACGTGGACCGGCCGCCACGGCATCTACCTCGAGGACCTGTACGTCCGCGCCGACCAGCGCGGCCACGGCTACGGGCAGGCGCTGCTGCGCAACCTCGCGGCGATCGCGGTCGAGCGCGGGTACGCCCGGGTCGACTGGGCGGTGCTCGACTGGAACGCGCCGTCGATCGCGTTCTACCGCTCGCTCGGTGCGTTCCCGATGGACGACTGGACGGGCTACCGCCTCACGGGCGACGCCCTCGTCGCGACTGCTGCGCAGCCCGCGCCGCAGCGCGCCTGAACGTCCCGCCGAGGGCGGCACGGGACGGCGGGCGGCTCGACCGCGGATCGCCGGACGCGTCGACCGTCCGCGACGACGACCGGTCCAGCCGTGTCACGACGCTCCTACGCTGGGCTCGTGCAGCCCGCCCCTGACGTCGAGCCGGACGACGCCACCGGATGCGGGTCGTCGGGTCGGGTGCGACGGTCGTGAGATGACGCGATTCGGCTACACGCTCATGACCGAGCAGTCCGGCCCCAAGGAGCTCGTGCGGTACGCCGCCGCGGCCGAGGAGGTCGGCTTCGACTTCGAGGTGTCCAGCGACCACTACTTCCCGTGGCTCGACTCCCAGGGCCACTCCGGCTACGCCTGGTCGACGCTCGGCGCGGTCGCGCAGGCGACCAGCCGCGTCGAGCTCATGACGTACGTGACGTGCCCGATCCTGCGGTACCACCCGGCCGTCGTCGCGCAGAAGGCCGCGACGCTCGGGGTGCTGTCCGACGGCCGGTTCACGCTCAACCTCGGCGCCGGGGAGAACCTCAACGAGCACGTCGTCGGCGAGCGCTGGCCCGCGGTCGGCGAGCGGCACGACATGCTCGAGGAGGCCGTCGAGATCATCCGCGAGCTCCTCACGGGCGAGCGCACGACCTACGACGGCGCGTACTTCCGCGTCGACTCCGCTCGCGTGTGGGACACCCCCGACAGCCCGGTCGAGATCGGCGTGGCCGTGTCGGGCGACCAGTCGGTGCAGCGCTTCGCGCCGCTCGCCGACCACCTGGTCGCCGTCGAGCCGGACGGCGACCTCGTCGCGTCGTGGGACTCCGCCCGGCCGTCGGGCGCACCGCTGTCCCGCAAGATCGGCCAGGTGCCCATCAGCTGGGACACCTCGGAGGAGCGGGCGGTCGAGCGCGCGCACGAGCAGTTCCGGTGGTTCGCAGGCGGGTGGAAGGTCAACGCCGACCTGCCGACGACCGAGGCCTTCGAGGCCGCCAGCCAGTTCGTGCGGCCCGAGGACGTCGCCGAGCAGATCGCGTGCGGCCCCGACCTCGACGCCGCCGTCGAGTCCGTGCGCGCCTACTGGGAGGCCGGGTTCACCGACGTCGCGATCGTGCAGATCGGCGACGAGAACCAGGCCGAGTTCCTCGAGAAGGCCGCCGGACCGCTGCTCGAGAAGCTGCGCGCCGCCGCGACGTCCTGAGCGGCTGCGCGACGTCGTCGCCACCCGGCGGCGACCCGACGACGTCCGGAGCGCCCGGACGTCGAGCGACCCCCCACCCGAGAGGAGCACCACCCATGGCCGTGACCGCCTTCCAGGACCTGCCCCTCGCCGACCGCGACCGCGCGTGGGACGGCACCGCCGCCGAGAAGCGCGTGCGCGCGTGGGCCGACGCGCAGGACGAGCCGAACGCGAAGTACCGCGACGCGCACGTCTGGTACGACGCCGACGCGAAGGACAACTTCACCGCGTACAAGCTGCTGATCGCCGACGTGGTCGACGGCCGGCTGCGGGCGGTGCCGCGCGGCGTGTTCGCGGCGGCCGCCGTGATGCAGGGCTCGCGCGGAGGCGTCGACCTGCCCGACAAGGACCGCGACCGCGTGAAGAGCCACCTGGCGAAGTACTACGCCAAGCTCGACGAGACCCCGCCCTGGGAGGACTGACCCTCCGACCCACCCGCGAGAGCAATATGAACGCCGTTCCGGATGGCGGGAACGGCGTTCATGTTGCGTTCGGCGGCGTTACGGGACGCGACGGCCGGGGCCGGCGTGCGGGGGCGTCAGTAGCCCGGGCGGAGGCGGACGCGGGGCTGGTTGTCGGCCGAGCGGGCCGACTCGACGATGCTCGGGCGGTCCGCGACGAAGTCCCCGAACGACCGGTACCCGAGCGAGCGCTCGCTGAACGCCGGGTCCATGCGCGTCATCTGGTTCTTGAGCTCGCCGAACGACACCCACTCGTCGTCGGGCTTCTTGGTGCGGACCAGGCGCATCGCGCGCATGAGCAGCTGGGTCGCGGCCCGGTGGGCGGCCTTGCCGGTCCGGGCGGGCGGGCGGTCGGCGGCCTCGGCGTCCGCGTCGTCCGTCGCGTCCGTCGCAGCACTCGCCCCGGTCGTCGCG
>NZ_JAAXOY010000483.1 GCF_012396155.1 Cellulomonas septica
AGCCACGCGACGGCGTGCTCCTCGCGCGGCTCGGACGCCGGGTCCGCCGCGGGCGCGCCCAGGCCCGTCGGCAGCGGGCGGCGGGACCGGCCCTCGAGGTGCGTGAGGCACGTGTTCGTCGTGATGCGGTACATCCACGTCCGCACCGACGAGCGGCCCTCGAACCGGTCGAACGCGCGCCACGCGCGCAGGTAGGCGTCCTGCAGGACGTCCTCGGCGTCGTGCAGCGACCCGGTCATGCGGTAGCAGTGCGCCAGCAGCTCGCGGCGCAGCGGCTCCACGAGCGTCTCGAAGTCGTGCTCGGTGGTGGTCAGCGTCACACCTCGACGGTAGCGAGCACCACCGACAGCCCGCGACCCCCGGGTGCCAGACTGCCCCGCATGCCGCACTCCCCCGCCGACGAGCCCGTGCACCCCGCCCCCGCGCCGGACGCCGCCGGGGCGACGAGCGCCCCGGACGAGCACTACGACGCCGGTGACCACCTGGGCCACCGCACGTTGCTGGTCGCCGCCGCGTACGTCGTGCTGCGCCGCGGTGACGACGTCCTGCTGCAGCTGCGCCGGGGCACGGGCTACCGCGACGGGCACTGGGCGGTGCTCGCCGGCCACGTCGACCCGGGCGAGTCGGTGCACGAGGCGGCCGTCCGCGAGGCCGCCGAGGAGGCCGGCGTCACGGTGCGCGTCGACGACCTGCGCCCGCTCACGACGCTGCACCGGTTCGAGCGCGGCGGCCCGGCCGTCGAGCAGCGCGTCGACGTGTTCTTCGAGGCGCGGACGTGGACGGGCGACCCGTCGCGTCGCGAGGAGGACAAGGCCGAGCACCTCGCGTGGGTCCCGCTCGCCGACCTCCCGGAGCCCGTCGTGCCGCACGAGCGCCTCGTCCTCGACGCGCTGGCCCGCGGCGAGGACCCGCCGCGGGTCGTGTCGCTGCCGGGCTGAGCCCACCGCGGCGCGCCGACCGCGGCGGCCGTGCGGACCGGTGGCCCGCCCGCGCCGGTGCAGCCCTGCACGGCCCGACGCACGACGACGCCCCGCGGTCGTCGGACCACGGGGCGTCGTCGCAGGTCCGGGCCGCGCCCGGACGTGGAGCGCGGGTCAGCCGGTGTTCTGCACGCCCGCCGCGACACCGTTGACGGTGAGCAGCAGCAGGCGGCGCAGGTCGTCGGCCTGCTCGGTCGCGTCGCCGGTGCGCAGGCCGCGCAGCGCACGGAGCTGGAGCAGCGAGAGCGCGTCGACGTAGGGGCTGCGGAGCTGGACGGCGCGGCCGAGGATCCGGCGGCGCGACAGCACGGCGTCGCTGTCCGTGATGGCCAGGACCGAGCGGCGGGTGAGCACCATCTCGGACAGGACCTTGTCGGCCAGGTCGGGGCGGTCGCCGAGCGCGAGGTAGCGGGCGGCGATCCGCTCGTCCGTCTTCGCGAGCGACATCTCGACGTTGTCGATCATCGTCGTGAACAGCGGCCACTGCGCGTACGCGGCGCGCAGCTCGTCGAGGTCGCCGACGGCGTCGAGCGCCGTCCCGAGCCCGTACCAGCCGGCGAGGTTGATGCGCGCCTGCGACCACGAGAACACCCACGGGATCGCGCGCAGGTCGTCGAGCGACGACACCGACAGGCCGCGACGCGCGGGCCGCGAGCCGATCGGCAGCAGGCCGACCTCCTCGAGCGGCGTGACCTCGGCGAACCACTGCGGGAAGCCCTCGGCCTTGACCAGCTCGTGGAACCGGGTGCGGGACGCGACGTCGAGCTGCTTCGCGAGGTCCGCGAACCGCTCGGACGCGGCCGCGTTGCGCTGCTCGACGGACGGCGTGCTCGCGAGGAGCGTCGCCGCGACGACCTGCTCGATGTGCCGCGCGGCGATGACCGGGTCGCCGTAGCGGGCGAAGATGACCTCGCCCTGCTCGGTGAGCTTGAACCGGCCGTCGACGGAGCCCGGGGGCTGCGCGAGCACCGCGCGGTTGGCGGGGCCGCCGCCACGGCCGAGCGCGCCGCCGCGACCGTGGAAGAGCGTGAGCACGATGTCGTGCCGGCGTGCCCACTCGGTGATGCGCTGCTGCGCGGTGTCGAGGGCGAGCGTCGCCGAGACCGGGCCGACGTCCTTCGACGAGTCGGAGTAGCCGAGCATGACCTCGACGCGGCGGCCGTTCTCCGCAAGGCGCTTCTGCACCTGCGGGATCGCGAGTGCGCCCTCGAGGATGTCGACGCTCGCCTCGAGGTCGGCGAAGGTCTCGAACAGCGGGATCGCGTCGATCACCGGGACGTCGTCGGGCCCGCCGTACGCGAGCTCCGCGAGGCGGTAGACGGCCGCGAGGTGCTCGGCCGACTGCGTGAACGACACGATGTAGCGGCGCGCGGCCGCGAGGCCGAACCGGCGCTGGACGGTGCCGAGCGCGCGGAACGTGTCGAGGACCTCGAGCGTGCGCGGCTCCAGGGTGCCGTCGACGCCGTTCGCCTCGATGTCCGCGAGCGCGGACTCGTGCACCTGCGAGTGCTGGCGCACCTCGAGCTCGGCGAGGTGGAAGCCGAACGTCTGGACCTGCCACAGCAGGCGCTGCAGGTCCCCGTACGCCGAGCGGGACGCACCGGCCTCGACGAGCGAGCGCTGCACGACGAGCAGGTCGGCCTCGAGCTCCTGGGGCGAGCCGTACGCGAGGTCGGCGTCGCGGCGACGGGTCGCGGCGATGCGCTCGGCGAGCACGAGCACGACGCGGCGGTGCGGCTCGTTGGGGGCCTCGCCCGCGACGCGCGCGGTGATCTCCTCCGACAGCAGGCGCTGGCGCTGCCAGAGCGCGCCCAGCTCGGCCGACGGCGGCGTCATGTCGGTGCCGAGCGTGAGGCCCGCGGCGG
>NZ_JAAXOY010000484.1 GCF_012396155.1 Cellulomonas septica
CCTGCTGCGCGGGGGCGCCGACCTGGCCGCCCCGGTCCACGCCGACGGCCCCTGGGCCGACGCGTGGAGCCAGCGCACGAGCGCCGAGGCGACCGACCGGTGGACCGGCACCGACGACGGCACCGCGCGCTCCACGACGTGGAGCCGTGACGCGGACGCCTTCGCCCCGTCGTTCACCACGGGCCCGGTCGACGCGGACGTCCTCGCGTGGGCGTGGGGCCACCTGACCGGTCAGTCCTCCTCCCAGGACTGATCCGGTCCCGGTGACGCCGGCCTGACCGGCGCCACCGGGGCCCGCCAGGGGGCGGGCGGTCACGGCGACGACCTGACCGCCCGCCCTCGGTGCGCGCCGACGGTGCCCTCGGTGCGCGTCGGCGGTGCGCTCGGTGCGTCGACGCTCCCGACGGTGCACGGCATCGCTCCGACGCGCGGGTCCGCGTGACCCGACGTAGCGTGGCGCGTCCCCGACGCACACGGAGCGTGGTCCCGATCGTGACCGGTCCCCATCACCACGACGTCCTCGTGATCGGCGGCGGCAACGCCGGCATCTCGCTCGCGGCGAAGCTACGCCGCGACGGCTGCCGCGACGTCGCGGTCGTCGAGCCCAAGGACGTCCACGAGTACCGCCCGCTGCTGTCCTACGTCGCCGGCGGCATGGCGACCCTCGACGACCTGCGACGACCGCAGGCCGACGCGATGCCGCCCGGGGTGCGGTGGTACCAGGACGCGGTCACGGCGATCGACCCCGCACGGTCGGCGGTCCGCCTCGCGGGCGGCGGCGAGCTCACGTACACCGACCTCGCGGTGTGCCCCGGTTCGCAGGTGGACTGGGACGCGATCCCGGGCGCGCTGGACGCGGTGCGCGCCGGGTCCGCGTCGACGAGCTACCTGCCCGAGCACGCACCGGCGGCCTGGGAGCTGCTGTCGTCGCTCACGTCGGGGACGGCCGTGTTCGCGATCTCCGACCGTCACGTCCCGTGCGCCCCGGTCGGCCTCAAGCCGCTGTTCCTGGCCGCCGACCACTGGCGCCGGGCAGGGGTCCTCGACGAGATCCGGGTCGAGCTGCTGCTCGAGGCCGACCGGCTGGTCGACCTCCCGGAGTCCGACCGTGAGCTGCGAGCGGCGGCGGCCGGGTACGGCGTGCACGTCCGGACGTCGACCGCGGTCGAGCACGTCGACGGGACCGCCCGACGCGTCCGGCTCCGGACCCCCGGCGGCACCGACGACCTCGCGTACGACGCCCTGTTCCTCGCGCCACCGCACCGCGCGCCGCAGTGGCTCGCGTCGAGCGGGCTGACCTCGTCGAGCAGCGACGGGTTCCTCGCGGTCGACCCGCGGACGCTGCAGCACCCCGACCACCCGACCGTGTGGGGTCTGGGCGACGCGGCCCAGGTCGACGCCCTCCCCTCGGGCGGTGCGCTGCGCAAGCAGGTCCCCGTCGTCGCGCACAACATCGCCGCGCGGCGGACGGGCACGACGATGCGGCACTACGACGGGTACTCGGTCGCTCCCGTGACGACGTCCCGCAGCCGGCTGCTGCTCGCGGAGTTCGACCGTCGACGCCGACCCGAGCCGACCGTCCGCGTGCCGGACCTGGCACGACCGCGCCGCAGCCTCCTGCTCTTCGACCGGTACCTCGAACCGCCGATCTACTGGCGCCGGCTCCTCCGCGGCAAGGTGTCCTGAGCGACGCGCACGCCGCCCCCGTCCGGGGTGACGGGGGTCCGCGTCAGGCGGCCGTCGAGACGGCTGCGGCTACCCGCGCACGGGCTCCGGCTGCGCGGCGTCAGCGGCGTCCGGGGCGTCGTCGTGCCACCGGAAGCGGCTGACGAGCGCCCGGGCGGCCGGCACGCGTGACACGCCGACGAACGCCGCGTAGCCGAGCACGCCGCCGACGACGTTGAAGACCAGGTCGTGCACGTCGGCGACGTGACCCCCGCCCAGCAGGTGCGCGGTGACCGCCTGCGTGACCTCGATCGCCAGGCTGACGACGGCCGCCACCGCCACCGCCCGCCACCACGACACCCGGGCCACGAGCAGCGGCACGAGGAACCCGAGCGGCACGAACACGAGGACGTTCATCACCGCGTCGGCGACCTCGTACGGCGTCCACGGCACGACGACGACGCCGCTGGTCCAGGGCGCACTGCTGACCGGCTTGTCGAGGTAGATCGGGAAGACCGTGTTCGCGACGACGCCGGCGGCGTAGACGCAGAGCACGACCGCGACGGCGGCGCGCGGCACGGAGAGCCGTCCGCGGCGGGCCAGCGACCGCAGCAGCACCGCGAGGACTGCCGCGGCGAGGGGGACGACGACCGGGAGGACGGGGACCTGACGAAACACGCGTGACCTGTTCTGTACGACGACGCTCCGGCACGTCGACGGGGTCGACGGCACCGCCTCACAGTGCCAGCCGTCGCGTCGCAGGTCGTCCGCCCGTGGTCGGACCCGGGTCCCGCATGGGTCCGCCGTCGGCAGTTCCGCAGGCGGGCGGGGTGCCGGTGGCGTGCCGAGAGGGGGGTGGCACGCCACCGGCGCTTCGGGCGGTCCGCGGTTGACGCGACCGTCGGACCACCCGCCCGGACCCGGCGGACTCGCCGTCGGGTCCGTCTGCGAATGTAGCGATCCGGACATCTCCTGCCCAGAGGTCCAGCGACCCTCGCGGCGGCGTCCGCTGCGCCCACAGGCCCGTCCGGGGCGTCGGGGAGGTGAGGCCCGGCTGCGGTCGAGCCCGGTCTCGCCGCGGTCAGGCCGGGTCAGGACGGTCGGCCCGGCTCCCCCGGCGCTGCGTCGGC
>NZ_JAAXOY010000485.1 GCF_012396155.1 Cellulomonas septica
GCCGCCGCGCGCCTGGGGGTCGGTCACCTCGAGCTCGACGCGGTGTTCTGGGCCGAGGAGTGGACGAAGCGCGACCTTCCCGAGGCGCACGCGATCGTCCGGCACTTCCTCGCCTCGCCCGGGGCGCTGGTCGAGGCCGGGCTCGCGGGCGTCCCGGACCACCTGCCCGCGCACGTCAACACGACGCTCGAGAGCAACGTCGCGTTCTACGTCGCGCGCGGCTTCACGCACGTCGGCGCGGTGCGGCTCGGGCCGCGCGGACCGCAGATGCACGGGCTGCGCCGACCCGCCCGCCGCCCCTAGTCTGGCGACGTCCGGCCCGGCGCGGACGGCGGCGGGCACGAGCGCGACGAGCGGAGCGACGGCCATGGCGCACGGCGACATCACGCATGTCGACATCCCTGCGGACGACATGCAGCGGGCGACGACGTTCTACCGGACGGTGTTCGGGTGGGACGCGCAGGAGTACCCCGGCTACGAGGGCTACCCGATGTGGCGGGCACCGAACCAGATCAGCGGCGGCGGGTTCGGGCCGCGCGGCGGCGACCTGCAGGTCCCGCGGTCGACGATCGAGGTCGACTCGATCGAGGAGGCCCTCGCGGCGATCGAGGCGAACGGCGGGAAGGTCGTCCGCGGCAAGGAGGAGATCTCGCCGACGAGCTGGTGGGCGGTCTTCGAGGACTCCGAGGGCAACCAGATGGGTCTGTACGAGGGCACCACGGACGCGTCGGACGCGGGCTGACGGGCGACACGGACGGCGCACGGGACGTCGCGCACGTCGACGTCACGACCGACGACGTCACGACCGACGACGTCCCGCGCGCGGCTCAGGGCCGGTCGAACGCCGCGTGCACCGACGGCTGCAGCCAGGACGGCAGCACCGCCCGGGCGCGCAGCGCGGCCTGCACGAGCTCGGGCCGCTCGAGCGCTCGCAGACGTCGACGTCGTCGCGCGCTCGGCCGCCCGTACGCCGCGACCTGCGCGGCGGTCCCCGCGATCGCGCGGGCCGCGTCGAGGTCGCCCGACCGCAGGGCGGTCACGTAGTCGTCGAGGGTGATCTGGAACAGGCGCGGCACGACGAGGTCGCGCACGTAGTACCGCTGCATGCGGACGTCGTCGGGCGTGGTGCGCGCGAGCTTGTCGAGGAAGGCGACGCGGCTCGCGCGGAACCGCTCGCCGGCCGACGTGCTCGTCGCGTGCACGCGGAACCGGGTGAGCGACTCGCGGACGAACTCCGCGTGCCAGCCCGCGCGGAACATGCGGATGAACAGGTCGTCGTCCTCGTACCCGACGAGCTGCGGGTCGAACCCGCCGACCGCGCGGTAGGCGTCGGCCCGCAGCACGGACGCGGACGGCACGACCATGAGGTCGGACGCGAGCAGCTCGAGCAGCGTGCGGTGCGGGTGCGGCAGCTGGTACGTGCGGATGTAGGAGCGCGTGACGGTCCCGCCCTCGCCGTCGATCTCGTCGAAGTCGCTGTACGACCACGCGACGTGCTGCGAGCGCGCGAACGGCCGCACGAGCCGCGCCAGGTGCTGCGGGTACCAGGTGTCGTCCTGGTCGAGGAACGCGAGCAGCTCGCCGCGCGCCGCCGCGGCCGCGGTGTTCCGGGCGGCGGACTGCCCGGCGTTGTCCTGCCGGATCACGCGGATCGGCACGGGCGAGTCGAAGGCGGCCGCGAGCGCGCCGCCGCCGTCGGTCGAGCCGTCGTCGACGACGAGGACCTCGACGGGCAGGAGGGTCTGCGCGGTGATCGAGCGCAGCGCGTCCTGGACGTAGCCGGCGCCCTGGTAGAGCGGGAGGATCGCGGTCACGGCGGCCGACCGCGGCTGCGCGGTGGCGGGGTCCCGACGGGCGTCGGCGAGCTCGGACCGCGCGGGGACCTGCGCGGGGGCCCGGGGGGCGACGACGTGCGGCGACGCGGGGGTCTCGGACGCGACGACGTCCGGCGACGTGGGGGTCCGGGACGCGACGACGTCGGAAGGTGCGGTGGTCCCGACGGGCGGGGCCGCCGGCGCGAGGCCGTCGACGGGGTAGCGACGGGCGACCTCGGCGCTGTCCGCGGCGTCGACGGGCCAGCTCACGGGACCGGCGGGCGGACCGACCTTCTCGGCGACCACCCACGCCCCGGACTCGCTGGCGACCGCGGGCATGAGGTACGCGTGCTCGCGCCAGTGCGCCGACGGCGTCACCGTCACGCCACCGGCCATGCCCGTGCGCAGCGTGCGGAAGCCCGTCGCGGGCCCGAAGAGCTGGCGGAGGCCCGCGTCGGAGAGCCGCCAGAAGTCGTTCGGCTGGGCGTGCGTGGGCCAGGTCCACGGCACGACGTGGCACGTGAGCCCGCCCGGCACGAGCACCTTGCCGATCTCGGCGGCGACCAGCCACGGTGCGGCGACGTGCTCGAGCAGGCTTCGCGACACCACGAGCGCGTACTCGCCCGCGGGCACGGCCGTGGACAGCGCGTGCACGTCCGCGACGACGTCGACGCCCGGACCCGCGTGGATGTCGAGGTGCTGGACGACGCGCCCCGCGAAGGGCGCCTCGAGCCGCGCGTACTCGTCGGGCCGGTCGGTGCGCGAGCCGAGCCAGAGGACCGGTCCGGGCGGTGCGGCGGCGGCGAGCTCGGCCAGCAGCTCCTCCTCGTCGAGCTCCGCGAGGTCCTCGTGCCGCGGGAGCGGGTGGTCCGGCAGGCCGAGCGGGACGCGGTGGTCGCCGTGGTGCTTGCCGACGACGATGCGCCACGAGATGTCGAGGCCGAGCCCGGTGCCGGACCCGACGGGCTTGGTCGTGAAGAACGGCTCGAAGACGCGGTCGACGATCTCGGACGGGATGCC
>NZ_JAAXOY010000486.1 GCF_012396155.1 Cellulomonas septica
CCGCCCGCAGCCGCACCGCCCGCAGCCGCACCGCCCGCCGCCGCACCGCCTGTCCCTGCGGCCGGCGAGGCCTCCGACCGGTTGGCGCTCTTCGCCGAGCGACCCATCTCGCCCGAGGCGCTCAAGGCGCTCGCGCACCCGCTGCGGATCGCGATGTACAACCTCCTGGGTGAGGTCGGGCCGTCGACCGCGAGCCGGCTGGGGCGGCTGCTGGGGGAGAGCAGCGGTCAGACGAGCTACCACCTGCGCCAGCTCGAGCGGTTCGGGTTCGTCGAGGACGACCCCGAGCACACCGGCGGCCGCGAGCGGTGGTGGAAGCCCGTCGGCTTCAGCATCGACGGGCACGCCATGCTCGAGGACCCCGCCACCGCGCCGGCCGCGCGCATGATGCTCCAGGCCGTCGTCGCCGACCGCGCCGACGTCCTGACCCGCTGGATGTCCGCCCCGCACGAGCCCGAGTGGGACGACGCGCAGATCAACGACCGCATCACCACCGACTTCACGCCCGCCGAGGCGCACGACGTCATCGCCGCCGTGCAGCGCGTGCTCGAGCAGCACATCGACGCCGCGAAGGCGCGCAAGGAGGCCGGCGAGACCGAGGGGCGTCGCCGCTACCGCATCTACCTCGACGGCCTCCCGCTGCCGGCCGACGACCCGGCCCGGCCGACGCCCTGACCCGCGGCACCCCGTCGCCGACCGGCCCGCCCGACGCAGCGCCGAGCGGTTCGGCTGGTCCGCCGCCGCCGACCAGGTGCTCAAGGTCTACGGCGTCGCCGCCGAGGCCCGCCGCTCCCGCTGACCCCGCCGACTCGCTGACCGCGCCCGCGCACCACCGCGCGCGCGAACGTCCCAGGGACGGACGTCCCGGCGACGCTCCGCGCACCCTGCGGCAGGATGGGCGCATGACCTACACCCTCGTGCTGCTCCGCCACGGCGAGAGCGAGTGGAACGCCAAGAACCTGTTCACCGGCTGGGTGGACGTCCCCCTCTCGGAGAAGGGCGTCGAGGAGGCGAAGCGCGGCGGCAAGCTGCTCACGGACGCGGGCGTCCTGCCCGACGTCGTGCACACGTCGCTCCTGCGCCGCGCGATCACGACCGCGAACTACGCGCTCGACGCCGCGGACCGCCTCTGGATCCCGGTGAAGCGCAGCTGGCGCCTCAACGAGCGCCACTACGGCGCGCTGCAGGGCAAGGACAAGAAGCAGACGCTGAGCGAGTACGGCGAGGAGCAGTTCATGCTCTGGCGCCGCTCCTACGACGTGCCGCCGCCGGACATCGAGCTCGGCTCGGAGTTCTCGCAGGACACCGACCCGCGCTACGCCGGTGAGCCGATCCCGCGCGCCGAGGCGCTCGCGCAGGTCCTCGAGCGGGCCCTGCCGTACTGGGAGTCGGACGTCGTGCCGGACCTGCAGGCCCGCAAGACGGTCCTCGTCGCCGCGCACGGCAACTCGATCCGCGCGATCGTCAAGCACCTCGACGGCGTCGACGCCGACACCATCGCCGGCATCAACATCCCGACGGGCATCCCGCTGCTCTACGAGCTCGACGAGGAGACCCTCAAGCCCGTGACGAAGGGCGGCACCTACCTCGACCCCGAGGCCGCCGCCGAGGCCATCAAGGCCGTCGCGAACCAGGGTCGCTGACCCGCCCGCAGGAACCACGAAGGCGCCGCCACCCGAGCAGGGGTGGCGGCGCCTTCGTCCGTCCGGCGCGAGACCGCGGTGCTGCAGCCTTGGCGTGCCCGACGTCAGCGCGGTGTCAGCTCGCGGAGCGGTCGAGCTCCTGGCTCAGCACGCCCGTGACCAGGTAGGTCACGCGACGCGCGATCGACACGCCGTGGTCGCCGAAGCGCTCGTAGTAGCGGCCGAGCAGCGTGACGTCGACGGCCTCCTGGATCGACCCGTCCCAGCCGCCCGACAGCAGCGCGGCGAACGTGTCCTCGTGCAGCTCGTCGAGCAGGTCGTCGTCCTGCTCGATGCTCTCGGCCAGCGGCAGCTCGTGGTTGGTGAGCAGCGTCGTCGTGCGGCGCGCCACACGGACGGCCGCGTCGTGCATCTCGGTGAACGTGCCCGACAGCCCGTGCGGGATCGCCTGCCGCGGGTAGCGCCCGCGTGCGACCTGCGCGATGTGGCGGGCGAGGTCGCCCATGCGCTCGAGCGTCGCGCTCATGCGCAGCGCGGACACGACGATGCGCAGGTCGGTCGCGACGGGCTGCTGCTGGGCGAGCAGGAGCACGCAGCGCTCGTCCAGGTCGCGCTCGATCGCGTCGATCTCGACGTCCGCCGCGATGACCGACTCCGCGAGCGTCACGTCCGCCGTGAGGAGCGCGACACCCGCGTCGGTGATCGCGCGCTCGACCCGGCCGCTCATCGCGACGAGGTCGTGGCCGAGCTGCGCCAGCTCGGCGTCGAAGATGTCCCGCATGTAGTCCTCTCCTGCTGCGGCCCGCTGCCGCGCGGTCGACAGGCTCGCACCGCCAGGTGAACGGCTGGACGCGTCGAGGTGAACGTGCGACGGCGGTCGTCCGCAGAGACGTCACCCGGATGCTCTCGCTTCCGCACCGTTTGCCCGATACGTTCGCCTCGTGAGCGTCCGGCACGTGGCGCAAGGCGTGGCACCAGGGGTCAAGGTCACGACACCACCCCTGGGACTCCACGTCGTGCCCCGACCGGGTCCGACGGCCGAGCTCGAGGCCGCCGTCGCCGGCCACCGGGTCGCCGCCGTGGTCGCCCCCGCGGGCTTCGGCAAGACGACGCTCGTCGCCGCCTGGGCCGCCC
>NZ_JAAXOY010000487.1 GCF_012396155.1 Cellulomonas septica
GCGTGCACGTCCCGCTGCAGCGCCCACGTGGGCTCGTAGGGGAGCAGGCGGGTGCCGAGGTCGAGCGCGTCGAACCGCATGCCGGTCAGGCTAACCCCGGGTCGGTGCGGCCGCGTGCGTCGTCCCGACGTCGGGGGCGTCGGGACGCGGGCCGCGCGTGGCCGTGCGGAACGCGTCGCCGCGGTGCCCGCGGCCGGGCCCTCCGTCGATCCCGTCGGCGGCCCGCAGCCCGCGGTCGTTGAGGAAGAAGCCGGCCCAGCCCACGACGGCGTGCCGCAGCACCATCGCGATCTCGCGCAGCGCGTGCGGGTCGTCGACGTCCATGAGCAGGTCGGAGACCTGCGCGATGAGGCCGAGGCTGCGGCGCTCGCGACGCTCGGCCTCGACGAGCGCGGCCTGCTCGGCGTCGTGCGACAGCTGCTCGGTCATGTCCTGGAACGCCGCGACCCAGTACCGCGGGGTGTCGCGCGCGTCGTCCGACGGGACCGGCGACAGGTGCACCTGGCACACGAACCGCGACCCGTCGGCGCGACCGAGCGTGAACGTCGGGGTGAACGGCCGCCCCGCGAGGAGCGCCTCGGCGAGCTGCATGGCCCGCACCGGGTCCCGCTCGAGCTCCGCGCGGATCGCCGGCTCACGCTCGTGCGCACCCTCGAGGCCGTACCCGACGGCCCGCTCGAACGCCTCGTTGACCCACACGGCGGTGAGCACCGCGTCCCGGGACTCGAACAGCCCCATGGGCACGACCGTGGCCGCGAGGGCGCGCGCGTGCAGGTCGGGGGTCACGGACGGCGTCGCGGGGGGCAGACCACCCGACATCGGATCCGCGTGGGAGTTGACCACCACCACCTCCGATCGTCTAGCGTGCCGAACGGGCGGATCGTCGAGGCAGTCGACGGCACGCCTTCGAGGCCGGCACCAGAAGGAGCACTGTGCGCGACGGTAACAGCAGCAACCCGGACGAGTCGGCGACGACCGACGACGCGGCCGGTCGCGTCGTGGGTGAACCCGGTGCGGTCCACGTGATCGTCGGCACCGACCGCACGCGCATCGTGCTCTCGGGCGAGGTCGACGCCGACCTCGGACCCGAGCTGCAGGAGGCGACCGCCGAGGCCGAGCAGGTGGGTCTGCCCATCGAGGTCGACGCCCACCACGTGACGTTCATGGACTCGTCGGGCGTCGCGTTCCTCGCGCGGCTGTCGATCCGCAGCCAGCACCGCGTGCGCCTCCTGCGCGTCCCGCCGACCGTGCGCTTCCTGCTCGAGGTCACGCGCATCGGCGAGCTGCTCGACGTGGTCGAGGGCACGGACGACTCGGCGTTCCAGCCGGTCGGCGACGCCCCGGCGACGAACGGGCCGACGACCTCCTGAGGACGACCGCGGCACGTCGCGAGCGGCGACCGCACGCGACGCCCCGGACATGACGAGGGCCCCGACCACCGCGGTGGTCGGGGCCCGTCGTCGTCAGTGCGTCAGAGCTTGTGACCGGCCGAGCGGAGCTGCTGCGCCGCCTCGACGATGCGCTGCGCCATGCCCGCCTCGGCGAGCTTGCCCCAGGCGCGCGGGTCGTAGGCCTTCTTGTTGCCGACCTCGCCGTCGACCTTCAGGACGCCGTCGTAGTTCTTGAAGAAGTGGTCGGCCACCGGACGGCTGAACGCGTACTGCGTGTCCGTGTCGATGTTCATCTTGATGACGCCGTTGTCGACCGCCTCGGCGATCTCCTCGGCCGTCGAGCCCGAACCACCGTGGAACACGAGGTCGAACGGCGAGTCCTTGCCGACCTCGGCGCCGACGGCCTTCTGGATGTCCGCGAGGATCGACGGGCGCAGCTTGACCGCACCCGGCTTGTAGACGCCGTGCACGTTGCCGAACGTGAGGGCCGTCAGGTAGCGGCCCTTCTCGCCGACGCCGAGCGCGCGGACCGTCGCGAGACCGTCCTCCGCCGTCGTGTAGAGCTTCTCGTTGATCTCGGCCTCGTGGCCGTCCTCCTCGCCGCCGACGACGCCGACCTCGATCTCGAGGATCGTGCGGGCCGCCTGCGAGAGCTCGAGGAGCTCCGCCGCGATGACGAGGTTCTCGTCCAGCGGGATGTCCGAGCCGTCGAACATGTGCGACTGGAACGTCGGGTTCTCGCCGCGCTTGACCTGCTCCGCCTCGAGGGCGAGCAGCGGGCGGACCCACGAGTCGAGGTTCTTCTTGACGCAGTGGTCGGTGTGGAGGGCGACGGTGATGCCGTAGCCCTTGGCGACCTCGGTCGCGTACGCGGCGAGCGCGATCGAGCCGGCGACGCGGTCCTTGACCGTCGCGCCCGACGCGTACTCCGCGCCGCCGACGGAGACCTGGAGGATGCCGTCCGACTCGGCCTCCGCGAAGCCCTGCAGCGCGGCGGTGACGGTCTGGGACGACGTGACGTTCACGGCCGGGTAGGCGAACTTGCCCGCCTTCGCCCGGTCGATCATCTCGGCGTAGACCTCGGGGGTGGCGATGGCCATCTGCAGCACTCCTGCGTTCGTAGGACGGTGTCGCCCACAGTTTGCCACCGTTCGGCAAAGGGCCGGTCGGGACGTCCTTCCCACGGACGGCGGCGATCAGGCGCTAGCAGCGACCGCTGCTCAAGTCGGCGGTCGCACGTGCCGACCGGCTGGTCGTGACGAAGCCGCTGACCTCGCGCACTGCACGTGCCACCCGCGCCGCCCTCGCAAGGTCGTCGACGACCGCCTGGCCTTGGCGCGGATCCTCGCGTCCAACCCTGGACCCGCGCTGTACGCGGCGACCCAGAAGGCGCTGGCCGGCACGGCACAGGAGGCACACGAGTTTCTC
>NZ_JAAXOY010000488.1 GCF_012396155.1 Cellulomonas septica
CGTCGCGCGCCGCATGCTCGGCCCCGGCTGGACCAGCCGCCTGCTGCAGCACGTGCTCGTCGACCTGCTCACCGACCCCGCCGCGATCGACGCCGTCGCGCACGCCCGCCGCGTCTACTTCGCACGTCGCCGTGCGCTCACGACCGCGCTCGCGACGCTCGACGTGCACGTCGACGGCGGCGACGGCATCAACCTGTGGCTGCCGGTGCACGACGAGCGCACCGCGCTCCTGCGGCTCGAGGCCGCGGGGATCCGCGCGGCGCCTGGCACGCCGTTCGTCGCGAACGGCGCCGACGACCAGGCCCCGCACCTGCGCGTCACGGTCGGCCTGCTCTCCGACGACGTCGCCGAGGTCGCCCAGGCACTCGCCCTCGCCGCGCGGCCGTGACCCCGCAGGTCGCACCGCGGACGCCAGGTTGCGGAACCGGTGCCGCAGCGGCCTAGGGTGGGAGCAGGAACCCGGTCCTGCTGACCGGGTCGAGCCGCCCGGCACTCGGCGGCCCTCCGGGGTGCGACGTGCACCCGTCCCGTCGTGCGCAGCGCAGCGCACCCCCGCCCGTGCAGGGGTCGCCCCTGCGTCCAGTCCCGGAGTGCCGATGCCCCGCCCCACCCGCCGTCTCCTCGTGCCCCTCGTCGCCGTCGCCGCGCTCGCGCTCGGGCTGTCGGCGTGCGCGTCCGACGCGTCGGGCACGTCGTCGCCGACCGCTGCCGCGTCGCAGCCCGGCGGCTTCACGCCCGTCGAGCTCGACAACTGCGGCACGCCCGTCACCGTCGACGCCCCGCCGGAGCGCGTCGTGACCGTCAAGTCCACCTCGACCGAGATGCTGCTCGCGCTCGGCCTGGAGGACCGGGTCGTCGGCACCGCGTTCGCCGACGGACCCGTGCCGGAGGAGTGGGCCGACGCGTACGACGCGATCCGCGTCGTGTCCGACAAGGTTCCGGGCCAGGAGGCGCTGCTGGCGCTCGAGCCGGACTTCGTCTACGCGGGGTGGGAGTCGAACTTCTCCGCCGACGGGGCCGGTGACCGTGCCGGTCTCGCCGCGCTCGGGATCGGCACGTACGTCTCCCCCGCCGCGTGCAAGGAGGAGGGCTACCAGCCCGACCCGCTGACGTTCGACGTCGTCGAGGACGAGATCCGCGAGGTCGCGTCGCTGTTCGGCGTGCAGGACCGCGCCGAGGAGCTCATCGCCGCGCAGCGCGACACGCTCGCCGAGGTCGAGCAGCCCGCCGAGCCGACGACCGCGCTCTGGTACTCGTCGGGCACCGACAGCCCCTACGTCGGCGCGGGGATCGGCGCGCCGCAGATGATCCTCGACGCCGCGGGGCTCACGAACGTCTTCGGCGACGTGCACGACACGTGGACGTCGGTCGGGTGGGAGCAGGTCGTCGCGGCCGACCCCGACGTCATCGTGCTGGTCGACGCGTCGTGGAACACCGCCGACAGCAAGATCGCGCTGCTCGAGTCGAACCCGGCGACGTCGCAGCTCACCGCGGTGCGCGAGAAGCGGTACGTGACCGTCCCGTTCGCCGCGACCGAGGCCGGGGTGCGCAACGCCGAAGCCGTCGCGTCGATCGCCGAGCAGGTCGCCGCGCTGGACGACGCACCGGACGAGGGGTGACGACGACGACCGCCACCGTCCCCCGCACCACCGCGCCGCTCGCCCCGTCGACGGCGGCGCCTGCGCGCACCCGGCTCGCGCTGCTCGTGGCCGTCGGCCTCGCGGCGCTCGTCGGCACGGTCCTCGTGACCGTGACCATCGGACCGGCCGACCTGGGCGTCGGCGAGGTCGCGCGCAGCATCGCGGCGCACGTCGGGTTCGACGTCGCGCCCGTCGCACCGCTGCACGACGCGATCGTCTGGGAGCTGCGCCTGCCGCGCGTCCTCACGGCCGCCGCCGTCGGCGCGGGGCTCGCGCTCGCCGGTGCCGTCATGCAGAGCCTCACGCGCAACCCGCTCGCCGACCCGTACCTGCTCGGGCTGTCGTCGGGTGCGTCGCTCGGAGCGGTCGCCGTGCTGGTCGTCGGCGTGGCCGTGCTGCTGCCGGTCGCCGCGTTCGTCGGGGCGATGGCCGCACTGGTCGCGACGCTCGCGCTCGCTCGCTCGGGCGGCACGCTCACCCCGGGCCGCACCGTCCTCGCCGGGCTCGCGGTGTCGCAGCTGTGCGCGGCGGGCACGTCGTTCGTCATCTTCTGGACCGCGACCGGCGACTCGTACCGGGAGATCCTGTCGTGGCTGCTCGGCTCGCTCGCGGGCGCGACGTGGTCGTCGGTCGCGATCGCGGGTGGTGCGGTGCTCGTCGTCGGGACGCTCGTCGTGCTCGCCGGCGTCCGGCTCGACGCGTTCGCGTTCGGCGACACGGCCGCGGCGGCGCTCGGTGTCGGCGTCGACCGGACGCGGTGGACGCTCATGACGCTCGTCGCGCTGCTCACGGGCGCGATGGTCGCGGTCAGCGGCGCGATCGGGTTCGTCGGGCTCGTCCTGCCGCACGCCGTCGGGTCGCTCACCGGCCCCGCGCACCGCCGGCTGCTGCCCGTTGCCGCGCTCGCGGGTGCGGTGTTCCTCGTCTGGGCCGACACGCTCGCGCGCACGCTCTTCGACCCGCGCGAGCTGCCCGTCGGCATCGTCACCGCACTCATCGGCGTGCCCGTGTTCGCGGTGCTGCTGCGCCGGGGACGGGGGTCGGCGTGGACCTGACGATCAGCGGCGTCGGCACGCGGCTCGGGGGCCGGTGGGTCGTCGACGGCGTCGACGCGACCCCGCCGCCCGGCCGCCTGACCGGGCTGCTCGGCCCGAACGGTGCGGGCAAGACGACGCTGCT
>NZ_JAAXOY010000489.1 GCF_012396155.1 Cellulomonas septica
CGGCGAGCCCGCGACGAGGAGGTGCTCCTGCCCCGCGACCTCGTCGAGCGTGCGCGGCCGCATCCGCACGGCGAGGGGCGCACCCGGTGCGACGGCGGGCACGCCCGCGGCGGTCGCCGTCGCGGTGTCGAACAGGTCCATGCGGGCAGGGTACGCACGCGCGCCGACGTCACCCGAACCGTGCGTGCGGCACCCCGGGTCCACCTGCGACGATGACCCGCGTGTTCGCCCGTCTCGGCCGCGCCGTCGCCCACCACCCGCGCCTGACCGTCGTCGTCTGGCTGGTCCTGGCCGTGGCGGGGTACGCCCTCGCGGTGCTGGGCGTGCACGGGGAGAACCTGTTCGACCGGCTGTCGACGGGCGCGCCGAGCGTGCCGGGGTCGGAGAGCGTCGCGGGGCAGGACATCCTCGACGAGGCGTCGACCACCGGCCCGTCGGTCACGCTCGCGCTGAGCGGGGTCGACCCCGCGGACCCCGACGTCGCCGAGGCCTTCGCGCCGCTGCGGGAGGACCTCGCGGGGATCGACGGCGTGGCGAGCGTGATCGACCCGCTCGCGCTGCCGGGCGGCGCGCAGAACCCGGCGGCGGCCCCGCTGGTCGCGCGGGACGGCGACGGCTTCCTCGTCGTCGTGGAGCTCGCGCCCGACCTCAGCGGCGAGCAGGAGGCGACCGCGCACGACGAGGCCGTCGACGCGCTGCGGGCCGTCCCGCGCGAGCTCGCCGACGTCGCGCCCGACGCGAGCGGCATGGTCGGCAGCACGACGCTCATCGTCCGCGCCATCACGGAGCAGGTGGAGACCGACCTACGCACTGGCGAGGCGATCGCGCTGCCCGTCGCGCTGCTCGTCATGGTGCTCGTGTTCGGCGGGTTCCTCGCGGCCGGGCTGCCGATGGCCGGCGCCGTCGCGTCGATCGCCGGCGGCCTCGCGTCGCTGCTCGCGTTCTCGTACGTGCTCGACCTGGACTCGTCGGTCGTCAACGTCGTCACCGTGCTCGGGCTCGGCCTGTCCATCGACTACGGCCTGCTCATCGTGTCGCGGTTCCGGGAGGAGCTGCACCACCTCGTCGACGACGACGGCGGCGAGGGCAGCCGGCGACGGCGCGGCGACGGTGCCGTGCTGGTCGCGGTCGAGCGGACGATGTCGACCGCGGGGCGCACCGTGACGTTCTCGGCGCTCATCGTCGCGATCGCGATCTCGGGCCTCCTGGTGTTCCGCCCGCCGATCCTGCGCGCGTTCGGCGCGGCCGGCGTCACCGTCGTCCTCGTCTCGGTGCTCACCGCCCTCACGCTCGTCCCGGCCCTGCTGACGCTCCTCGGCCGGCGGATCGTGCGGCCGAGCGTGCTGTCCCGGATCCCGGGGCTGCGCGGCGTCCTGCGGCGCACCGCCGACGTCGAGACCGAGGACGGCGCCTTCTCGCGGCTCGCGGGACGCGTCCAGCGGCACCCGTGGTGGGTCATGCTCGGCTCGCTCGCCCTGCTCGGCCTGCTCGCCCTCCCCCTCGCCCGCATCGAGCTGCGCAACTCCACGACCGAGCTGCTGCCCATCGGCTCCGCGCAGCGCGAGTACGTCCAGACGCTGCGCGAGAGCTACCCGGCGGCGACGACGCCGGCCATCACCGTGGTCGCCGAGTCGACCCTCGAGGAGGCCGCGACCTGGGCCGGGGAGCTCGCCGACCTCGACGGCGTCGCGAGCGTCGACCCGCCGACGACCGTGGGCTCCTACGTCGTCGTCGGCGTGCGGCCCGACACCGACGACCCGGGCGACGCGACGTCCCGCCAGGTCGTGGAGGAGATCCGGGACCTCGACCCCGGCTTCCCGACGTGGGTCACGGGCCAGGCCGCGGGCCAGATCGACTTCACCGCCGCCGTCGCGGAACGCGCGCTCGTCGCCGCGGGCGTCGTCGCCGTCGCGACCCTCCTGCTGCTCTTCCTCATGACGGGGTCCGTCGTGGTGCCGGTCAAGGCGCTGCTCACCAACACGCTGTCGCTCGCCGCGTCGCTCGGCGTGCTCGTGTGGGTGTTCCAGGACGGCCACCTCACGGGCGTGCTCGACTTCGTGCCGACCGGCGGGATCGAGACGTACGTCGTCGCGCTCGTCGTCGCGTTCGCCTTCGGGCTCGCGATGGACTACGAGGTGTTCCTGCTCTCGCGCATCAAGGAGCTCGTCGACGAGGGCCGCTCGAACGACGAGGCGGTGCGGCTCGGCCTGCAGCGGTCCGGGCGGATCATCACGTCCGCCGCGGCGATCGTCATCGTCGTGTTCGCCGGGTTCGTCGCGGGCAAGCTGCTCGTCATCAAGGAGGTCGGCTTCGCGCTCGCGATCGCCGTGCTCGTCGACGCGACGCTCGTCCGGCTGTTCCTGGTCCCCGCGACCATGACGGTCCTCGGCCGCGCGAACTGGTGGGCGCCGCGCTTCCTGCGCCGCGTGCACGAGCGGCTCCCGCTCCACCACTGAGCCGCGGCCGGACCGGAGACCAGGGCGGTCCGGACGCCCGGAGCGGTCCGCGCGGTCGGTCGGACTCGCCCGGGTCGTCAGGGCGCCGGTCGGTCAGCGCCGCGCGGCCCGAACGACGCGCACTCGAGCTCGGTCCGGAAGCCCAGACGCTCGTACACGCGCCGCGCGCGGTCGTTGTCGGCGTACATCCCGAGCGACACGTAGGCGCACCCGGCCGCGAGCCCTTCGGCGAGGACGGTCGACGTGAGCGCCGTGCCGATCCCGCCGCCACGGGCGTCGGGACGCACGCCCAGCCCGTGCAG
>NZ_JAAXOY010000049.1 GCF_012396155.1 Cellulomonas septica
ATCTCGGCCGTGCCGGGGTCCCGCACGATGACCCACACCACGAGCCCGACGGTCGTCACCACGACGAAAACCACCGCGAAGACGACGAGGAGGACGGCGCCGAGCAGGCCGACGAGGGTCCGGCGTCGACCCCGGGTTCCGGAGGTGAGGCTCACGAGGAGGAGTATCGGCACACCCGCCGACACGCGTGAGCGGCGGTCCGACGGCCGGTCCCGCCGCTGGTCAGCGCACGCTTTGCCGCGCGGCGAGCACGCCAGGTACCCTGTGCTGCACTTGGAGACGTCGCATAGCCAGGTCTAGTGCGCGACCCTGCTAAGGTCGTGAAGGGGCAACCCTTCCGTGGGTTCAAATCCCACCGTCTCCGCTCCCAGTAGTTCGTGTAACTACTGCCAGTGGTTGTGGTTAACACCCGTCCGGGGTCTCTCCGGGCGGGTGTTGCTGTTTGTGGGGTGTGACCTGTGTCTTTACTAGCACGTTACCGTGCTAGTTGGTGGTGTTTGCCTGTGGAGCTGGCATGTGTGGGCACGCCTTGAAGCCCGCCGACCTGGGGTGGTTGGCGGGCTGTGCGGGTGGTGATGTGTGGTTGTACTGGGGTGGGGGTCGGCGGGCGGTTTGGTGGCGCCTGGTGCCGTTGGCGGGTTACGTCCGCAGCGGTGTTGGCGGGCTCGGGATCCCGGTTTCGTGGCCGGCTGCGGTGGCTGCAGGGGCCACCGGGTTGGCGCTGTCGTGGATGACGGCGGCGTACCGCGCCATCTCCCGGTCAAAGTCCACCATGGCCGCGCGACAGCGGCGATGCTTGCCCACGGTGCGTTCTGCCGGAAGCAGGCCGGCGTCCGTCCATCGCCGGACGGTGTCGATCGAGACCGAGAAGCGCGCCGCGACCGGCTTGACCGACAGCAGGTCCTCTGCATCATTGCCTCGGCTGACCACAGCCACACCCTAGAGGCCAGACACGCATGACATGTGACCAGTGTCACAGCGACCGTGAGTGACAATCGATACTCGGGCGGGAACTCACAGGTGGTGTCGCACAGCGGCCCCTCCGCTTGACACGGCGATTGGCCGCGGCAGTCGGAGTTGCGGACGGCGGGCGTAACGGTCGCTGTCCGCTACCCAGGTAGTTCCGATCAGACTGGAGGAACGATGAGGAGAGCTGGAGCCGCGTTCGCCGCGGTGGTGCTGCTCACGATCGCGGTGGCGTCGCCTGCCGCAGCAGTCGTCAGCAAGTCCGGCAGCAAGACCTGCTACGCCCCGAACTCGAACTCGTACACAGTGGGCCTCGCGAACGGCAACGTGAACATCAAGGGCCCCGGCGGCACCACTGCGTACTACGTCGGCGACTCCACCTGGGTGACGCGGACACGCGCTGGCGCCTACGGCGGTGGCAGCTGGTTCGTGAACTCCGATCGGTCGCTGAATGACCCCGGCACCTACGCCGGATGCACAGGAGCGGTCTGACCGTTGCGAACGACGATGCGTGACCACGTCCGACTGATCGTCGTGGTTGGCGCCGTCGCGGCGCTGACGGGGTGCACTACCCCGTCAGCGCCATCGCCGGAGCCGACTGTAGGGACCGCCACACCCACAACGGGCGCTGAAGGTGCACCGGTCTACCCGGCCTACGAGGGGTCGTGGGACGAGTGGTCGCAGGACTTCATGACCTGCATGCGGGACGAGGGATGGCAGATCGAGCCTGGTGATCCCAACGATGGCATCAGCTTCGAGTACGGCGTGGTCGACGACGACCAGATGGACTCGTTGATGGCGTCGCAGGACACATGCAACATGTCCGTCGGTCGGATCGTCGCTCCCGAACTCGACGACGCGGCACTCACGGAGTTCTACGGCCGTTTGGTTGATCACTACGACTGTCTGGTGGCAGCGGGTTTCAGCGCTGAGGCGCCTCCGACAGTCGAGGTGTACATCGACCGCCAACGTTCCGGCGCGGCGACGTGGGATCCCATGAGCGGCGTCCCGTCGGAGGACTACACATCGGCCCTGTCTGCATGCCCGCGGCCGGTATTCGGGCAATGAGTCGCGCATGGCGAGCTCGTGCGGCGTGGGCGATCAGCCTCGTCGCGGTAGGAGCCCTCGCGTTCTGGGCGGGGGGCCGGTTCGCCGAGTCGCCGCCGGCCCCCGCGGCCGAGCCGACGGACGTCGCGTACGAGGTCATCGACGGACAGGTGGGCTTCTCCCAGAGCTTCGCAGGGCGTGCTCAATGGGACCGGTCGCCCGGGACACCGGCGGCGGTCAGTGGAACGGTCACGTCGGTAAGTCTCCCCGCGGATGGCGTGGTGAGCGCAGGACAGGTCGTGATGACGGTGAACCTGCGCCCGGTCGTCGTCGCGCAAGGCGCCGTGCCGGCCTTCCGGGCGATGCAGCGCGGCGACCGAGGCCCAGACGTCGCCCAACTGCAGCAGCTGCTGCGGCAGCTCGGGTACGCCGCGCCGGAAAGCTCGGCATACGACGCAGCAACGACGTCCGCGGTTCGCTCGTGGCAGCGCGCGACCGGCTTGCCGGTCGACGGCGTCGTAGCTGCGGGTGACGTGTTGTTCTTGCCTACGCTGCCAGGTCGGCTCGCTCTCGCCGAGGACGTGCGTGTCGGTGCAGTGGTCGCGGCCGGCGAGGCGTTGTTCGACGTCCTGTCCGCAGAACCCAAGGTGACGGTGACTCTTGACGCTGCTCAGGTTGCGACCGTGCCGCAGGACGCGGCAGTGACGGTTCGAGTCGGCGACCGCCGATGGGAGGGCGTCATCGCGAGCTCTACGACCGTCGATGATGGCTCAATGGTGCTGGCCCTCACAGCTGTGGACGGCACGCCGGTGTGTGGAGAGGACTGCGCCGCGATCCCTCCGACAGGGGTGCTCAACGTCTCTGTGGACGTCATCGTCACCCCAGCAACTGACGGGCCGGTCGTACCGACCTCGGCCGTAAGAACGACGCCGTCAGGTGCAACGGTCGTCAGGGCGGCGCCCGATGGCCAGGAGAAGCCCGTGGAGGTGCTGGCGAGCGCTCGAGGACTTGCCGTCGTCGAGGGCGTCGAGGTCGGCGACCTCATCCTCGTTCCCGCTGCCTCGGCGGGCGCGTGATCAGCGTCGACGCGTTGGCGTTCGGCTACGGGCCGCGAACCGGGCCGGTGCTGCGCGACTTGACCTGCAAGTTCAGCGAGGGGGCGCTCACGACCATCACGGGGCCGTCGGGCGGGGGGAAGTCGACGCTTCTGTATCTGCTCGGGCTGATGCTGACGCCGACGGCCGGAACGGTGGTGCTGGACGGCGTGGCGACCGCGCGCCTGCCCGATGGTGAGCGAGCGAGGTTGCGGGCAACACAGATCGGATTCGTGTTCCAGGACGCGGTTCTCGACCCCGCGCGAACAGTGCTGGACAACGTGATGGAGGGAGCGCTGTTTACGGGTACCTCACGTCGTGTGGCGGAGCGCCGAGCGCGTGACCTGCTCGGGGCGCTCGGCGTTGAGCATCGACACGACCATCGGCCCGGTCAGATCTCAGGAGGGCAAGCGCAGCGCGTCGCGCTGTGCCGCGCTCTCGTGAAAAGCCCCACGATCATCTTGGCGGACGAGCCGTCTGGCAATCTCGACCCCGCATCTGCGGACGTCGTGTGGGACACCCTCCGGGAACGTGCCCAATCCGGAGCCACGGTCATCGTGGCAACGCACGACCCTCTGCGGGCACCCACCGGGGACGTCCGGGTGCAGCTGTGACCTCGCTGCGGAGTCTGCTTGGCGAATCGGGACGGGTCGCGTTCGCCAACCGTGCCAGCTCTCTCGTCGTCGTCGCCGTCACGGCAGCAACCTGCCTACTCGCGCTTGCGACGGCCGGAAGGTCGGCGGCGACTGAGTCGGCCGTCGTCGCTTCCATCGACCGCGCGGGTTCGCGTCTCATCGTGGTGACCAGCGCCTCCCCAGAAGACCGGCCACCCCCGGACGTCGTGCGCCGCGCGACGGCACTCGCGGACGTCGACTGGGCGCTCGCTGTCGGACCGGCGATCGACGTCCGCAACGCCGCAGTGTCCGCCGCCGCTGCGGTGCCGGCACGAGCGATGTACGGCGACCCGCCCCCAGACTTGCGGCTGTTGGCCGGGCGATGGCCAGCGAAAGATGAGGTCATCGTGAGCTCAGCCGTTGCGCCGCAGCTCGGCCTGACGGCCGCCGCAGGCTCCCTCGTCGCTACCGACGGGAAGGGCAGCTGGGACGTCGTCGGCACATTCGAAGCGGAGGGCGCTCTGACCGATCTCGATCGAGTCGTCCTGCTCGGCCCAGACCGCGACCAGTCGGTGGGAGTCTTGTACGCCGTAGCCAGCACCCCGCAGAGCGTCGCGCCCGTGTCTCGGCTCTTGCGTCAGATGGCTGATGTGCGTGACCCGACGACGCTGAGCGTGACAACGTCCGACGAGCTCGTCGAGCTATCCGCGGTGGTCACCGGGCAACTCGGGGTCGTCGCTCGGCAGCAGGCTTCCGGAGCGATGGCTGCTGGCCTGATCTTCACTGCGGTGACGTTGTACGCATCGATCGGTGCGCGGCGACGCGACTTCGGACGCCGTCGCGCGCTTGGAGCAAGCCGGTCGGCGCTCGTGCTTCTCGTCATCGGCCAGGCGATGTGGCCCGCGCTGGTCGGCGTCGCCCTCGGAACAGCCGCAGGGCTCGCCGCGGTCGCCCGAATCACCGGCGGACAACCTCCCGTGCCCTTCACAGCGGCGGTGAGCGTGCTCGCGGTCATCAGTGCGGTTGTCGCGAGCGTTCCCGCTGCGCTTGCGGCGGCCATGCGGGACCCGGTGCAGATTTTGCGGGTGCCGTGATCGTCTGCCGCTGATCCGGGGCGCTAGTCGACCCAGCGGGCGCTAGTGATCGCTTGGAACGCGGTAACTGTCGGCTCGTTGATCTGCAGGTCGGGGATCGCCATCGAAACCTGCTCCCAGGAGAGCAACTGACCGGTGCCGGCGTCGATCACCAAGACCAGCGACTGATTGGCTCCGGCCGGGTCGGGTGGCACGGCGACTGCACGGCCGGAGCGTCCAAGACGATCGGTGACCTCGCCGAGATCCGCCAACGCCGGTTCGGCGGCGAGCATCGCCCACACGGTGGCGCTCAGGTCGGCCGGCACGACCCAGCGGCCATACAAGTCCGCGACTGCCGCGCCGAGGCAGGACGCGGCGGCGATGTCGGACGCTCCGCACAGTTCCGGACCGCCTTGCGACGCGGTGAGGCTTTCTCGCAGCAGGTGCGGATCTCGAGGCAGGTTCGCGGCGTACGCCGCGTCGAACGTCCCCGCGGGTAGTTCGTCTCCTGAGTGCGCACCACCTACGGGGTAGCGGTCGGGATCGATCACCCGTCCGTCCGGCGAGAGTGCCGGTGCGCGTGTCTCCTGACTGGAGAACGAGCCGTCCGGGCCGATCGTTGTCGCCTGCCGGGTGGGGGCGAGCTCGACCTCTCTGTTGCCCTCGTCGTCGACGACAGTGTTGATGTACCAGGCGAACGACAGGACTTGCTGCGCGCCGTAGCCTTCTTCGACGGGTTGTCGACGTGCTTCTGCGGCGATGGCACGCAACGCCTCCGAAGCTGGCGGAGCACTGCCGGCGGCAACGGCCTGAATGTTCGACATTGAGTACGTCAGCATCGGCGGAGCAGCAAGCGCGGGTGCCTGCGCACCGCGCACGACGAATCCTGCGACCGCCACCGCCGTCACGACGCCGAACGCAATCGCAATCCGCACGGGCAGGCGAATCCGGCGACGGGACGCCGAGACGCGGTCCTGACCGCCTGCGACGATCCGACGCAGGATCGCCTCGTCCCGCGCCGTCACCGGGTCGAGGTGGACGTGCACTTCGACTCCGAGCACGTCGCGCAGGCGCGCGACCTCGTCCTCAGCTCGACGTTCTGGATTCATGAGCGCACCTCCTCACCCTGCTCGTCGAGGTTGCTGATTCCGGCAACGAGGCGTTGCCGCGCACGCGTCAGGCGCGAGCTCAGCGCTGTGACAGAGCATTCGAGAGCGAATGCAGCCTGTTGCGGTGTCAGGTCCTCCCACACCACGAGCGCCATCGCCTCACGTTCGCGGAAGGGCAGGGCAAGAAGCGCCCGCTTGACGTGGTCGTCGCCGACCACACGATCGGCTGGATCAGGAGGATGCGACTCGGACGCCATCCGTCCCGCCCACCGCAGCAACCGACCACGGCGCACCTGGGAGCGGACGTGATGCGCCATCACGTTGTGCGCGATCCTGAACAGCCACGCGCGCCTCACGCCGTCGGCAGCGGGAGCGTCGGACCACTTGCGCCACACGATCGTGAACGTCTCGCTCACTACGTCGTCCGCGTACATGTCGCCCACGGAGCGGCAAGCGAACCTCCGAACACTTGCCACGTGCTGGCGAAAGAATCCTTCGAAGGAGTCGACGTGGGTGCGGTCGCCGAGAGTCACCGCACCCCCATCACTCAACTAGCACGTTGCCGTGCTGAGGATACGGAACGACGCCGCACCGGCGGTGGTCGACGCGACCATCGCACCCGGCGCAAAGCACTTCGCCGTTCCCGTGCCACCTGCCCCGGAGTACACGACGGCGGCGCGAGCCGAGCGATTCCACACGGACTTCGCCGTCGAGATACCGGTTGACGACACGGACGTGCTCGTCGTGCTCGCGAACGTCCCCGCGTACCCGGTTGCCCCCCAGACACAGAATGCCGCGGCTGCGCACTGCGATGTCGACGCTGGTGCGATGTCGCTTGCCACGGCAGGAACTCCCGCCGTGGCGAGCAGTGCGGCGGCGGTGATTGCGATGAGGCCACGATGCGCTGTCTTCACGCGTACATGATCGGGCATCCGACGAGCGCCTGTGACCAGGAACGACATCGCGACCGAGGTCGTGCCCGCGGTGGCGCTCAGCCGACTCGTTCAGCGTCGGCTCTCAGCTCGAATACCTGCGCCCAAGTACCTGATTGATCCGCGCGGTGGTGCCGGCGATAACGAGTGGCGAGTGCAGCGAACCGTGACGTCTATCAAGCGTGTCGACGAGGACCGAGTGATCCACTGAAAAGTTCGCACCATCGCGTCCGAATGGACCCCGACGACAACCAGGGCGTTGGACTTGCAAGCCGGTGCGGAGGTCGCCAGGCCGGCTCGCCCTGACCGCCCTTCGCGTGGTCCGGGAGCACGGGTTCGTGTGTCGCTGCCCTATCGCGTCCGGACGCGGACGTACGCGTGGCGCCTTACGAGGTGCCCGACCCGTCGCCATGGGTGCGGGTGCAGAAGCTGCCGGTGGAGTGACTCGTCGACGTTGAAGTAGTCGTACAGCCCCCCGCTACGAAACGCGACGCGGAGCGTCCGTGCTGCCGAGTCGTAGCCGACGGCGTGCAGGTTGTCCGAGACGACGCGGGCCATTTCCACTGCGCTGCTGGCTGAACTCGAGCAGCCTTCCGGCGGAAGCGCTGTCGAACAGACGCCGTTCCTGTACACCGGCGGGCTCGACGACCGGACTACCGACTGGACCCTGAACAGTGTCCGCTACTATTCCGCCAAAGAAGGGCGCTGGACACAGCAGGACGTCATCGACGCTCCGCTCGATCCCATGAACGGCAACAGGTACGCCTACGCGGCGAACGACCCGATCAACTTCGTTGACCCCACTGGAGAAGTCTCATCGTGTGGTGCCGTCGCCGTGGGGCTCGGTGCGGTGGCGCTGTTGTCGGGTGGTGTGGGGCTGGTTGCTGCGGCGGGTACGACAGCAGCCGCGGCGACGGTAGCAGGGGCTGCTGGCGCGCTGAGCTTCTCGACGGGTGTGCCGGCGTTCGCCCTCACGCTGCTTGTCGTCTTCGGAGGTGGATGTTGACGACGGCAGCTACCGCGTCGGCGATAGTGGCGGCGACAGCGCTCGCCGGAATGCTCGTCTGCTTGGCGATCATATTCGCGAGTCGAGAAAAATCGACTCCGAGAATGCGCACTATCCGCACGGCGGGCATCACCTTCGTCATCATCGGCGCGATAGCATTGCCTATCTATTTGTTTGCTGCGTCTTCACCAGCGTGTTGTTCCTGCTCTTCGTTCTGTTCCCTGTCGGCGCCATCGCCGGATTCATCTTCTGGCGCCAGGATCCCGACTTTCCCATCCAGCTGAAAGTCGGCGTGGTGGTGCTCACGATGCTGGCGCTCCTCGGCCTGATCATGCACATGTCGCGTCGGCGTGACGAGACACCCCCCTGACCCGTCCGGGGTCTTCTCCGGCGGGTGTTGCTCGCCTCAGAGGCGCTCCGTCAGACCGGTCGGTGTCAGGAGGTGCGTGCCAGCGTCCAGCTGCCTCTTGACCCAGGCGGGCCGGCGGTCGGGAGCGAGGTCGTGGATGCGCGCCCAGCCCTCGGCGAGGGCTCTCGCGCAGCCAGGCGGGCTGGTGGTCGACGTCACGCGGGTAGCGGTGCTGGTCGGTGACGTAGGCGACCGGGTCGACGTCGGCCGTCCACCCCGGCTCCTCGTCGTACTCGAAGCGTGAGGTCACCGCGGCCGGGGCGGTGATGGTCATGACAAACGTGAACCAGGTGCCCGCGCCGTCCCGGTACATGACGTCGCGCAGCTGCTCGACCAGGTCGTCGACCTCCTCGGGCGGCAAGGGCTGCTCGACGGTTCCGTCGACGGTCACGCGCATCCGGACGCTGCTCACCGGTGCCAGCACGATGGCGCGGAGCTCGATGGTCGTCCAGCGCGGGTCGGCGGCGCCGTGGACCGACCGCGCGATCGCCTCGATCAGACGCCCCTGGGCGACGAGCGGCGGCAGTCCCTCGACGTCAGTCGACGTCATTCTTGAACACCTGCCTCTGCCAGGTCGATCGCGCCGGGGTGCGTCGACATCGCGGGCGCCCCCGAGCGGACAGTCGAGACGAACGCGCCGACCATGGCGGGTGCCTTCAGGACCGGGTGCTCATCCTCCGGGCAACGACACGAACGGACGACCCGCCGCAACCGGAGCTGTCCGTCGGACGGGGCCGCGCCGGCCGCCGGAGCTCAGAAGTGGCGTGCGCCGGTCTCCGCGTGGCCTGCGGAGCCCCGGGACGGTCGTGCGTCCCGTCGCGCGTCAGGCGACCGCGGCGGACAGCCGGGCGACCTCGTCGGGCGTGAGGGTCAGTGCGGCCGCCTGCGCCGAGTCCTGGATCGACTCCGGCCGCGACGCCCCCGGGATGGGGATGACGACCGGCGCGAGCGCGAGCTCCCACGCGAGCGTCACCTGGAACGGCGAGACCCCGTGGTCGGCCGCGACGTCGAGGAACGCGGCGTACTCCTCGCCGAGCTCGCCGGACCGCGCGAGGGAGATGCCGCCGAGCGGGCTCCACGGCAGGAACGCGATGCCGAGCTCGGCGCACAGCTCCAGCTCGGGGAGCGACGAGCGGAAGCGCGGCGAGAACTGGTTCTGCACGCTGACCAGGCGACCGCCGAGGATCTCGTCCGCCTCGCGGATCTGCGCCGGGTCGGCGTTCGAGATCCCGGCCATCTGGATGACGCCCGCGTCGAGCAGGTCGCGGATCGCGCCCACCGAGTCGGCGTAGGGCACCGCGGGGTCGGGGCGGTGGAACTGGTAGAGGCCGATCGCGTCGACGCCGAGCCGTCGCGCCGACTCCTTCGCGGCCGCCTTCAGGTACGCGGGGTCGCCGTTCTTCGTCCACGTGCCGTCCCCGGGACGCAGGTGGCCGCCCTTCGTCGCGACCAGGACCTCCGACGCGTCACCGCCCCAGGACCGCAGGGCGCGCGCGATGAGCTCCTCGTTGTGGCCGACCTCGTCCGCGTCGCGGTGATAGGCGTCCGCCGTGTCGATGAGCGTGACGCCGGCGTCGAGCGCGGCGTGGATCGTGGCGATCGAGCGCTCCTCGTCGGGGCGGCCCTCGATGGACATGGGCATGCCGCCGAGCCCGATCGCGCTGACCTGGCGGTCGCCGATGCTGCGAGTCTGCATGGGTGCTGTCTTCCTCTGGTCCGACGTCGTGGTCGAGCGGGTCGCCCGGATCCCGAGCGTAGGTCGGGCCGGCGGCCGCCGCCGGTCCGTCGGGCGCCTCGGGTGTCCTTGCCACGCGCAGCGGGCGGACGGACACTGACGGGATCCCGCTCGTTCGGAGGTGGTCGGCGTGCTCGACTCGTCCGCGTTCCCCGACGCCCTGCCGGTCCTGTCGGCCGGACGCCACCGGCACCCGCGCGACGGCGGCTGCGCCATGGAGTGGGCGAGCCTGCTCGCCGGTGAGCGGTGGAGCGACCACCCGGCGTGCACCGACCCGCTCCTCGCGCACCTGACCCGGTCGGTCAACGACCTGGTGGGCGACCGCGCACGGACCGCGCTCGCGCACCTCGTCCCGACGCTCGTGGGCCTGCGCGGCGACGACGCGACCTGGGCGCTGGAGGTCGCGTCCGTCGCGGTGCGCCACGCGCTGCGGCGGGCGCGCCCGGCCTACCGGCGTGACC